>CAYWLQ010000141.1:0-15075 GCA_964458775.1 uncultured Myxococcales bacterium
AGATACTGCGCTTACTCCTGAAATGGTAAAAGACCGAGCATTGGTATTATACGGAAATGCAAAAAATAATACCGTGCTTCGCGAAATCGGAGAAAATCTTCCTATTCCGGTAGGAGAAGACTACATAGAGCTTAGAGGGGTGCGCCTTACCGGAAGCGATGTGGGAGCAAAATTTATTTGTCCCAATCCGTTGAGGCCCAATCGTTATTTGGTTGTGCAGGCAGGCGTTTCGGCTGAGGCGGTGGAAAGAGGCGGAACTCTGCCGATTTTTCTTCCGGACTATGTGATATATGATCGCAGATTTAGAGACCCTGTTCAACGAATGGTATTGGGAAGGCGAAAATCGATCGAAGCCGGTTTTTTTACCGAAAACTGGAAGCTTCCGCCTGCTTCACAAGCTGACGTTAATTAGTCAGCAGCGGGAAAAGTAGAAATCCCTCTTTGTAATGATTCAAATAGCTGCAAGTTTTTAGACTCCCTCAGCTATTAATAAATAATTGGGCTCAACCGTATTTCTTTCGGTGAGTTATTTGTCGGTGATTATTGGGAGGCAAGACTTGAAAACAAAAAATAGAATTAATGTTGCTTTGTTATTATTAATCGGAAGTTTATTTGGAATAGGATGTTCCGCCGACGACAACAACGACGATATATGGATAACAGACAGTACCGGTGACACCGACACTGACACCGATGCCGATGCAGATGCAGATACTGATACAGACGCAGATGCTGATGCTGACGCTGATACCGATGCTGATGCTGACGCTGATACCGATGCTGATGCTGACGCTGATACCGATGTAGATGCAGACGCAGACACAGATGCAGACGCAGACACAGATATTGATACCGATGCGGATACCGATATGGACACAGACGCAGACACAGATACAGATACCGACGCAGACACAGATACAGATACCGACGCAGATACGGATACAGATACCGACGCAGACACGGATACAGATACCGACGCAGACACGGATACAGATACCGACGCAGATACGGATACAGATACCGACGCAGATACGGATACTGACACTGATACAGACACAGATACAGACACAGATACAGATACAGACACGGATACCGATTCCGATTCAGATACCGACGCAGACACGGATACCGATTCCGATTGCGATCAGGGAACAACAGAGACAGCTTGGGCTTCAAGTTGCCCGACATCAGCACCGGCTTGCACAGAAGGTACCTGGGTAGCAGGAGGTCCTGAGCCTTCGAGTTCGAGTTTTACCCTGCGAGGTGAGTCAGAACATTTTGCGATTTATTCAGACGAAAACCTGGCAAGCAATACTGTGCAGGGAGCTCTTGATACGCTTGAAGATCTGGTTTGGAAAACCTATTTCGGCGCTCCGATTTATTTTAAAGAGCCGTTGTGCAATCAAAGTACTAAGTATAAATGCAGTGTACACATTCATTCGGGTTGGGGGTTGTCAGGAGGAGCTTGGACCTCAACCAGAATGGGTGTTTGGATGGCGCCCGGCGGTTTGAATGATCATTGGGGATTGGCGCACGAATTTATGCATTCAGTTCAATCTGTAAGCGGAGGTCTGCAATGCGGAGGAAATCAAAACTACTGCGGTTGGTTCTATGAGAGTCATGCTAATTTAATGCCGCACCAACTGAGTGAGTATCGAACTGATGTTCATTGTTCTGAGTTGTTTGTTAATTCCACCCACAAGTACCTAGGTTCGGTAAGAGACAGATATTGTAACTGGCAGTTTGCCGAGTATTTTAAGAACAAGTATTGCTACAGTGCGGTAAACGATATCTGGACCACAGCTGCGGCAAACGATCCGTTTACAAAGATGATGACCATTAGAGGATGGAACATCAGTCAGCTCAATGACTTTTTCGGCGAATGGGCGATGCACAATATTACCTGGGACTATAGAAATCCTCCGCCCACAGATCAGAGCCATCAGGGAGCGACCTATAGGTCTCGCTACGGATTGATTACAGATACCTCCAAACCGGAAAGGCGCCAAAGAATTACAAGGCTGGAGGCGTTGGATGAGAACTGGCAAACAAACAGACGATTTGTAACAAACTATTACTGGGCACCGCAGCGCTGGGGATACAATGTAGTAAGACTATATCCTGAAAACGGGGCAAGCAGTGTGAAGGTTACCTTTAGAGGTGTGGTGCAAAGCGGAGCCGATTCTGATTGGAGATGGGGATTGGTAGCGACCGATGCAAACCTGACCGAAGCGAGGTACAGCACGTTGAAAAAGGGAGCCGACGATGAACTCAATTTCTGCATAGGAGCAAACGAGTCACTGTGGCTGGTAGTAATGGCGACACCCTCCGTACAAAAACAAATCAATTGGGACGACCACAATTATGACAAGCTATATAGATATCCATGGATGGTACAAATAGAAGGAGCCTGGCCACAAGGATTTCAAAACGGAGAGAAAACCTGCGCACAAGGTTCGCCGCATTCCAACGGCGGAGGCTGCGTAAGCGTCAGTGTGCCGTCCGGCGTATACGTAGGACCCTATGCGCAAGTATTAGGAGGAACCGTAAGCGGCAATGCGAGAATTGAAGACCACGCGATAATATTGGGAGGAACGGTATCAGGAGGAACAGTGGGAGGTCTTACCGTAATGAGAAACTTTACAGTAAGAGACTCAGCCGAAGTAAGAGCAACCTTTCTGCCCATAGATTTCTTCGAAGGAAGAAACGCAAGCGGAACAGTAACGCTCCTAGGAGACCTAGAATACAGAGCCGACAAATCAAGCGGAGCCTACTCAGGTTTTGTAGATGCCTCCACGGCAAGCAGAACAATGAACGAAGTAACAGTCAAACCGCCGTATTCGTGGCGTTAGCCGCATACCCCTAACCGTTAGCCGCATACCCCTAACCGCATACCCGCATACCCCTAACCGCCCATGCGGATCATACCGAAAACATTTTGAAAATCGTGATTGCTTTTAGTTGCCCGTACTCCTAACCGCTCATATGAATTGGGGTGTGCCTTATATTTGTTTGCTTTGCTCAACCGGAAGTATATGTTTTCTATAATAGAGTCGGTGTGCCGGTTGACTGGGTTAGTGTAAAATGTTTTAGTGGACTCAGATGTAAAAAAAATGAAACCTGTCTTTGCAAAAATAAAGATTTGAAACCTTGCTTTTGCAGCGACACTGTAATAAACAGCTGATATACTCAATAAAATGAAAAGTTCATCACGATCGACTAATAGCTGACTTTGGCACGTTTTTTTCATTTATACTTGTCGGACCTTTCGGCCGAATTGCCGAACCCTGACCTTTTGTAAGGAGATATTAAATGATGAAATTATTCAACGCCCGAAACCATAGCCTACACATTCTCACGGCACTGACAGCAGCGTTGATGCTTGTTCAATGCTACGAGGGATACCCCGTTAATCCTTTTTCTTCGGACGAGGATGAGAGCTCAGACGAGGATACCCGAAATCCCGATGACACTGAGTCAACGAGTGACGTCGAAACAACCGATACAGACACGGCAATCTCCTTGTCGCTCATCATTGATGATTTTGAAGACGGTAATTCTATACCGTTGGTCGGAAACGGCTGGTTTGTATACGACGACACGAGCAATAACGGTGCATCCGCAGTCAGCATTTCCCTTGATGAAGCGGGCTATGTGGCGGCCGACGGTGAAGGCTATGATTCCAAGGCTGGGTTCGGTCTGAGTTATACATTGGACCAAGGGGATTGGGCCTATGAGCCCTATGTCGGATGGGGCGTAAACATGGGGAGCGCTGCCTCCTCAGCCTTCGATGCTTCCGAGTTTGACGGTATCAGCTATGTTTTTAAAGGTTCCGCACATCTGGTACTCGTGCAGATTTTCGATGTAACCGATTACGACGACTATCTCGTCAGTGTGCCCGCCGCCGCAGATTGGACGAGCGTCAGCTTGCCGTTTACCAATTTCGCCCAGAGCGGATGGGGCGTTTCCGTGCCGCTTAATCTCGACAATATTCAGAATATCGGTTGGCAAATAAAAGGTGCCACCGGCGACACCGGGGAGTTTGTGATGGACAACGTAGGGTTGTTGGGTGCCGGTACTGTGCCTGAGCCGGAGCCGGATTTGGACATAAATGAGCCGAATCCGCCGGAGGAGCAAACCATCGACTCCATCGCGATTGAGAATCCGTTGCAGGATCTGGCGCTCGCCTCGCTCAGCAAGGGATATAACCTGACCAACTGGCTCGAAGAAGGAATGTTTACCTCTTACGAGTATGACGAAACAACCATCAACAATTTGGCGCAAGCCGGGTTTGAAGCACTTCGACTGCCCATCGACCTGGATCAGTACATCGCAAACCGTGATGACTATTTTGCGGGCAATGCGGATTTTTCCATAGACCCCCTGTTGTTTGAAATTTTGGACAACTTTGAACAGTGGACTGCGGCCGCAGGGTTGTCGCTGACCATCGACTATCACCAATATGATGAATCCTTCAACATGGAAGAACCGTTGTATACAGATGCAATCATCGCACTGTGGACAGCGGTTGCCGAACACTTTGCCGATAACGAGAGGAAGGATATCTTTTATGAGCTACTAAACGAACCGGAGCAGTCCGGCGGTGTCAGCTCTGTATCGCAGGCGGATTGGACGGCCTTTGCCGAGCAGCTCATCGAAGGTATTCGAAGCGCGGATACGACGCACACAATTATCTTCGGCGATGTCAACTGGTACGGCATTTCTCAATTGACAAGGAGAACACCGTTCGATGACGACAACATCATTTACGCGTTCCACTTCTACGAGCCCTTTATCTTTACGCATCAAGGGGCCGGCTGGGCGGGTCTTGGACCTGCCCGCGAAATTCCCTATCCCTACGCACAGGATCGATGGTCGGAATACTCTGCCGATTTCGGTTTTAATTCCACCATGGACGGGTGGTTGTTTTCTCAACTTCGCTCGTACTACACCACCGGTAATAAAACCTGGATCCGCAACCAAATAATAAAAGCCAAACAGTGGGCGGTAGACAACAACGTTCCTGTAATCTGCAACGAATTCGGCGCGTACGACGGCACCAGCCTGAAAGGAGACAGAATTCGTTACTACACAGATCTCATAGACATTTTTGAAGAGCTGGAAATCCCATGGCAGCACTGGTTCATGGTAATGGACGATGAAGGTGTCGTGGATCCCGAGCTGCTGACCGCTTTCGGTCTGGAATAGACATCGCATATCATTCTTGATACTGAGAACCTAGTACCTCTAACCCTCGTACCTCTAACCGCCCATATGGGATCGTACCCATGTACCGCTAACTGTCCATATGGATCGGGCCCATCAGCTTTCGACTCGCTCGCCTTTTCTTTTTCGGTATTCTTTGACGGCTCTTTTGGTAATAAAATAGGTTGGAGGTGCGAAAATTACTGCGAGAATGAACGCTCCTGTCCACATCGGTATCAGAATGTCAGCTCCTATATTTAGAATTCGGCCTAGACTTTCTGTGATAGAAGACCAATCTATCTCGCCGGCTTCTTTGATCATATTTATAAAATCATCCCACGAAACAGCTTTTGAAGGAAAAAATAGCAAGCCTAATTTATAGTATCCCCAATACATAGGAAGAAATGTTATTGGATTGCTTACCCATACTCCGGCCACAGCTGCTTTTATGTTAGCCCTAAACGGAATTGCCAATATTGCAACCACGCTCATTTGAATGCCCATAATCGGCAGAATTCCTATAAAAATTCCCAGTGCCAGACCCAATCCTATATTGTGCGGCGTATCCTTCTGCCTGGCTATCTCCAGCAGTCTAGCGGCAAAGCGTTTGAGAAGTGATTTTTCAGGTTGATTACCGGCTTCCGCTGATGATGGTACTGTCATTTTTAAACTCGACAATTAATAGGCAGACAGCTGCCCTCTGACGTTTGCGCTTCTTTCTGACACAAAACTCTGGATCTCTTCGTTTGCGTCTTCCACTTCGTAGCGATCTTCTTCTGAGGCAATGCTGAGCAAAAGGTTGGAAAGATGAGATGCTCGATTTTTGATGTAGTCTTCATTGAGAACTCCGGAAAGCAGCTCTTTGTATTTTGCGATATAAGCGTCTCTAAATTCAGGATGTAACATCATTTTCGTTACCAGAGGTCGTTCGGTTCCCTCACCGTCCTCCATACCATACCATTCGAATTCATCAAACTGATAGAATATAGAAGCATCGATTCCCATTTGATTTAGACTGTTTTTCATTAGCTGAAAGGTGCCGTCCAAATCCCATGGAATAAAGGTCCACTTATCAATACCGGGGTTGTGATACAACCAGAAGTTTTTGGGTCTGTGCGGATAGCTGTCCCAGTTAGAAATAAAATTTGAAACAGCAAGATAGGTTATGAATTGATCTGTTTGAAAAGCTTTTTTCATCCAGTTTACAAACTCTTCATCAGAAACAAAATTCAAATCATAAATAAACTTTCGTAGTATGCTGTAGTCCTCAATAAGATCACCCTTGTTGGTTTTCTTGTTGTAGTGAAAGAAGTAGTCTGAGTCGAGGTCTCCCAAGTATGTTAAATCGGCAAAATATTTGGTTTCTCCCGGAAGATCATAGGCGGCTTTGTATAAATCGCCGTTGTTGTTGCCGAATCTATCCCATAACCATGCCTTGCTGTCAGGGTCTTCATATTCCAAATACAATCCTTGTAAAACGCCGTTAACATAAAGACGCACATGCCTAGGAGCCGGCATTTTTACTCCTGCAAACTTTAGCAGGTCATAAGCCAGTTTTTGTCTGATATTGGGTTCGTAGTTGAAGTTCCATTCCGTCCGGTTTTGATACATGTTTTCTTTTGAAAACTTAACCTTCCAGTTTCTTTGTTTTGCCCCGCTGGAAATGAGGGTCATTAAAGCATAAGCACCTCGATAATTTAGTTCTGCTGAATATTGTTTTCCGTTTTCATCAATAAAAGTTCCGAGTACATCCGGAGCTTTATAGGGATCGGCATCAAGCGACTGTTTGTCTTGTTCGCTAATTTCTATTCTAACTTCCGGAACATTTGAAGGAACCGCTTCACTGTCAAGATGCTCATCCGTGTCTACTAAAACCTCTGTATCTTGTTTTGAAGAGTCTGTATCGACTACATCGGTATCTTGGTAACTATCCGTATCTTCTTGGTTAGAATCTGTATCTATATCTGTATCTGTATCAGAGTCAGAGTCTGTATCGGTGTCTGTATCAGTATCTGTATCCGAATCAGAATCTGAATCAGCATCCGCATCAGAATCTGTGTCGGTATCCGAATCCGCGTCCGAATCTGCATCAGAATCCGAGTCTGTGTCTGTATCCGCATCAGTATCGGTATCAATATCCGTATCTGAAGTTATATCTGTGTTTATATCAGTACTAAACTCATCAGAATCGGTTCCTTTAACAGCAGTGTCGCTGTCATTCGGAAAACGCTGATCATTGCTGTCCGATGACTGCTGATCGGAACCTGATGAATCATCAATGTACTCTTCAAAAAACAGTTTGTTGTTTTGGCATCCGGTCGCGATTGTAATAAGAAGGCAGAACAGTGTTAATTTCAAAGTGAACAAAATTTTGCTTGGCAACGGCAACTCCCCTAGATTAAGTAAAAAAGCAATAATTTTAATAAAAAAAGAGCAATCATAATCTGAATATGACTATATCAAAAAAATTTTATTCCGACGATAACAAACTTATAAACAAAACTATTTTTGCAAATTGTATTTTTTAGAAAGATTATTGTAATGAACACAAATTATTGTATAAAAAGCTGATCTTATTGCTTGACGAACGCAAATTTTTACGTCTAGTATGCCGCGCCGATTGTGAGGCAGATGTAAAATATTAGGAGGATGATGATGGGTTCCCTAACAAAGAAAATGAAGATGATTGCAAAAAAGAAATTGCGCGCAAGCGGCAAACCGAGAAAAGTGGAACTTAGGGACGGAACAACTCCCAGATTTCCTGTTCATGTTGACAGTGAGCCTGATGCCGTTCTCCCTCAAGCACCGGGTTCTCATCCTGAAGAGAAACTATAATAGTTCACAGCGCTAATCCAACTCTTTCATAAGCAAATCGTGAAAGGCAATCCTAAACGATTTTATGGTTGCTGCGTCGGTATTGCAAAAAAAACGGTTTGTCAGAAGAGCAACGGACAAGTTACTATCCGGATCTACCCATAGTGAACATCCTGTAAACCCCAAATGACCGAAGGTTTTGGGTCCCATTAGAGTTCCAACCGAAGAATTAACCGTGTCTTTTAGATCCCATCCTAATCCTCTTCCTAACGGTCTTCTTTTTATAGCCGAATTTGCAAGTCTCTTTGGAAGCCATTGTCCGTTGTGAACAGCCTCAAGCATTTTGTATCCGAAGGCTGCTGTATCAATAGCAGAAGCAAATAGACCTGCGTGACCGGAAACTCCTCCCATTGCCCAAGCGTTGTCATCGTTCACTCTGTCGTGTTCGTAGTTTTTGTCTTGTAATTCGCAAAGTTTATTTCCGGGTTTAAAAGCCGTTTGTTCAAGTTTTAAAGGTTCCAGCACCTCTTCTCTGATTAGCACATTAATAAGCTTGCCGGAGATTCTTTCCAGAATAGCAGTCAATGCAATAAAGCCGAGGTCTGAATACAAAACTTTTACTCCGGGCTCATGGCTCAAAGGCATTGCAATAGCCTTTTTTATAATTGTGTCTCTTACCTCAGTGCTGTAGGGTCGTGAAGAATCAACTTCTTCAAATAAAGGTGCCCAATCGATAAACCCTGCTTCGTGAGCTAAAATTTGTTCCAATGTTGCGCTTTTAGCAGGGCAATTGAATTCAGGAAGCAAATCTCCAATCTTATCTTCTAATTTTAATTTATTCTCAGCAATTAGCCTAAGGCAGGCCGAAGCGGTATATACCTTTGTGACTGAAGCAATATCAAATAAGGTATCCGAACAAATCGGTCCTGATTGTGTATTACCGGCACACAATATCTCAGCATTGTTGTCTTTTATCCATGCCGCCTGAGCTGCTGTGAAAATGTTGTTTTCAACTCCTGTGCTCAACAACTCTTGTAAACAATCGCAATTTATCGGTTTACTCATTACTGTTGCATCTTATAGCAATACTGTCCAAAACAGAACGGAATATTCCTTGTAAAGACTTGTCATTCCCAACGAAGATCGGAATCAAGGAAATATTTGAGACAAAGTGATCATTAAAAGATCTATATGATAATTTGTTGTGGATAAAAAAAAACTTTGAACTATAACGCACAAGGTGACAGTTTCTGCTTGATGAGATGTTGTATCATTGTAAATCGGTAGAATCAAACATACTGTCTTGTGAAAGGACTATGGAACGATAAATGAATATTATTGAAACCTTTAAAGGATTTGCCTTGTTCGGGGCTCAATGGGTTATGTGGGTGCTTGTTGTCTTGTCGGTGCTTTCCATAGCTATCATGGTAGAACGACTTATTTATTATTTCGGTCAGAGGGTTAATGTTTCGGCTTTGAGTGCGGAGTTAACCAAAACTCTTAGAGATGAAAATTATAAGGCCGCTAGAGAATTGTTCTCCAAGAAGAAGGGTGTTGCTGCAGCTGTTATCTGTGCGGCACTGGAAGAGGCCGAAAGGGGGCCGGATGCGGTGGATGAAGCGGCTCAGAGTGCGGTTATTCAGGAGAGAATTCGATTGGAAAGAAATCTCGCCTTTTTAGGAACAGTCGGAAGCAATGCGCCGTTTATAGGATTGTTCGGTACGGTAATCGGAATTATTCAGGCATTTCACGATTTGTCTCTAAATACTCAAGGAGGAGCTTCCGTTGTCATGTCCGGTATTTCCGAAGCTTTGGTTGCAACAGCCATCGGACTATTGGTGGCGATTCCGGCTGTTATTGCTTACAATATCTTTCAGCGACGTATTAAAACTCTAACAGGAGATGCGGATGCCCTAATTCACGTGTTGTTGGCCGGTCTGAGGGGAAATCTAAGTGTCTACGGCAAGACTGGAGGAAAGTAATGGGTGCCGGTGCTCGACGTACGGATGATGAAATTATAACCGACATCAACATAACTCCTTTTGTTGATGTGACTTTGGTATTGTTGATCATTTTTATGGTAACAGCCTCGTATATTGTGTCTAAGTCGATTCCGGTTGACCTGCCTGAGGCCGGAACCGGAGAAGATATAGTAACAACCTTTGCTGTTACCATGACCGAAGACGGCAATATGTATCTCGACGGTGCAAAAACCGACGAAGGTCAGTTGAAAAAGAAACTGTTTTCGGCGCGAAAAGAAAATGCGGATGTTCGAGTAATCATTGATGCGGACAAACGAATTTCTCACGGAAAGGTTGTGCACATTATAGATTTGGTTAGAAAAGAGGGGGTATCCAAGTTTGCCATAAACATAAGCGAGGATAACAAGTAGGATTGACTTATGGGTGATTTTTTTAAAATGCGCAGCTCTGTCGGTTTGATGCTATCGGTTTGTGTGCATTTGGGCTTTGTGTGGTTTTTAACTTCGATACCACGGCACGAAAAGTCTCATTTCGAAATCGTGGATATGTCTATTACCAAGATCGATAAACCGAGAAAAGAAGAGCCTGCCCCTATTGAAGAAATTGAACCGGAGGTTGAGGAACCGGTAAAAGAAGATAAAATAGAAAAGAAAGATAAACCGAAACAAAAAGAACTTGATGAACCAGAACCGTCATCTCTTCCTGTTGCACCGAAAGAGCAAATAGAAGAGGTTCAACCGGAAGTAAAACCGGAAGCTCCTCCTGTTTTTGATCTAGGTGACAATACTTTTGCTGCGACCGGGACAGGGGCAGGATGGTCAATGGAGCGTTCGGAAGGAAATACTAGATTTGCGGGCGTCGCAGACAAAAAGGCACCCTCTGCAAGAGGCACAAAACCGAAATTTTCAGAAGCAGCCAAAGCTTCATCAGTAAAATCATCGGGATCTGAATATGCGCCTGTATTGCCGTCTGATTTGGCCAGGCGACCAAGCCCTGTTGGAGGCGCGGTTTCTGCCCCCTATCCGTCTGAAGCAAAAAAGGCAGGTATTGAGGGTCCGGTCGTGCTTAGAGTTTTGATCGATAAAACAGGTAGAGTAAGAAAAACCCAAGTTATCAAAGCTCCCAGCGATATTTTGGCCGATGCTGCAACCTTGGCAATGGCTGATCAACGATGGACGCCGCCTTTGGACAAACAGGGCAAACCTGTTGATACTGTCATAGTTTATACGTTTAGATTTGTATTGGACGGCTGATAGACCCATTGACATATGGATGGTTAGGACCTATTAAGTTTGTCTGAATATGTCTAATTCATTTAGAAGTTTCAACACTTTGAAAGGAATAATTACATGATGACATCTTTTGTACCCAAAAAACTTTTTTTTACCCGAGGAGTCGGTGTTCATCGACATAAGCTTCAATCATTTGAAGAAGCACTGAGAAAAGCCGGTATTGCTCATGTTAATCTGGTTGAGGTTTCCAGTATTATGCCTCCGTATGCAAAAATTATCTCCAGAGCCGAAGGTGTCAAAGAGCTCAATCCAGGACAGATTGTTTTTACCGTTTTGGCCCGCAACGAAACCGATGAGCCCAATCGAATGATAACCGCATCTGTAGGATTGGCTGCTCCTTCTGATCAGAGCAGACACGGCTATTTGAGCGAACATCATGCCTTTGGGGAGACAGAAAAACATAGTGCCGAATATAGTGAAGACTTGGCTGCGTCAATGCTGGCAAGCACCTTGGGAATTGAGTTTGATCCTGATACCGACTACGACGAGAGAAAAGAAATTTTTAAAATGAGCGGTTTGATCGTTAAAACCTCAAGCATTGCACAGTCGGCCAAAGGAAATAAAGACGGGCTCTGGACCACAGTGGTTGCGGCAGGCGTTCTGTTGCCGTAAAACATATTTATCTAAACCGACAGACAAGGAATTTTGCGTATTACTTATGTCAAAAGAGAAATTCGATTTGGTTGTTATCGGAGGCGGACCGGCCGGCTATACTGCTGCCGTTAAAGCTGCGCAGTCCGGAATGAAAACACTATGCATTGAAAAGCGGTCCGTGTTGGGAGGAACGTGTTTAAATGTAGGGTGTGTGCCGAGCAAGGCATTGCTGGAATCCAGCGAACGTTTTTTTGAGGCTTCGCACGCTTGGTCCGAACACGGAATTACGGCAGACAATATTGCTTTTTCGGTGTTGTCCATGATGGCGCGCAAAGAAAAAATTGTCTCGGACATAACCAAGGGCGTATCGTTTTTGTTTAAACAAAACGGAGTGCATCATTTGCAAGGGCAAGCGTCTTTTGTTAATGCAAATAGCATTTCGGTGCAAGGTGAAGAAACAGTTGAAATAGAATTTGAAAAGGCCTTGATAGCAACGGGATCGTTGCCGAGAATGCTAAACAATGTGCAATGGGACGGCGAAGTAATCGGTGACAGTACGGCGGCTTTGTCATATTCTGAAGTGCCTAAACATCTAATAGTAATCGGGGCCGGAGCGGTTGGCTTGGAGCTGGGCTCTGTGTGGAAACGACTTGGGGCGGAAGTTACCGTTTTAGAGTTTATGGATACTATATTGCCGGGAATGGATACCGATCTTACCAAACAGGCAGCAAGATATTTAAAACGACAAAAACTGCAAATTAAAACCGGCGTCAAAGTTGTTTCGGCAAAGAGGGAAGGGGACCTAATAACAGTAGAAACCGACAAAGCAGGTACACTGATCTCTGATCGACTCTTGATGGCAGCCGGACGCATTCCGAATACCGAGGGTCTGAATTTGCAATCGGCAGGGGTGGATACAGATGAAAGAGGGTTTATAAAAGTCAATGACCGTTGTGAAACCTCAAACCCAAAAATATTTGCAGCAGGAGATGTAGCAGGAGGAATTCTTTTGGCGCACAAAGCCTCAGAAGAAGCGACAGCGTGCATAGAAGCAATGAATGACGTAGGAATAAAGCAAGTAAGACAAAATCCTCTGCATATTCCCGCTGTGGTGTACACACAACCCGAACTGGCCTCTGTCGGCTTTACAGAAGATATTCTAAAGAACATTGGCAAGGACTATTTAAAAGGAGAAAGCCTCTTTAGAGCCAACGCCAGGGCAAGAGCAATGAATGCAATTGACGGTTCAATAAAAGTGTTGGCAGACAAAGAAACAAAGAAGATCCTGGGAGTTCATATAATAGGTCCGATGGCCGGCGAAATAATATCAACCGCAGCCCTGGCAATAAAATCAGATTTATCAGTAGAATCGACAGCAAATCTCTGTACCGCCCATCCCAGCCTATCCGAGACTCTAAAAGAAGCCTGCACGGCAGCTTTGCAATCCTAAGCAAAATAAAAGGGCCGCAGATATCGTAATTACGGCAGTTTTAAGGATAACGCGTGCAAGTCCAGCCCGGCTCCCCGCTTTGCGCTGTGGTTACCGGCAAACACTACGCGTGGGTTTTTCTTATTCTTTCTGTTTGGTCATCCCAGGTTGTTTCTTTCCAGATTGCATTGATATCAACTACTGAATACCTGGTATTTGTATTCGGTGTATTCCATATTTCCCAGAAGAAATTAATCCAATCGCGCCTTGCCCCCAAAGCTCTAAAATTGGACGGCGGCGGACAGACATTGAGGGCATAACGAGTGTAATTGCCGTTGCTAGTTGGCAGCATTTGCACATATGCAGATATTGGACATTTTACATAAACTCTCATAACTGCTGATTACTATACAAGAAGATGAAAGCGATTACTCGAATATTGTGCGGACTGGGCGAAAACCGACGTGTTCTGCTCTTCCGATTCTACTTCGTTTCGTTTGAAAAGAAGGTCTGAGTAAACAACCAGTATCTATAAAACTGTTTCCCCTTTGTTGCCCATGCATTGATGTGCCTGATTCGGGACCATATGGATCTGTAAGAATATCAGCAGTGATTCCTTCGTTTAACGGTTGACTGTGAAAATAGTAGTCCACCCACTCTCCCACATTTCCCAAAATGTCATAAAGCCCCCATGGGTTGGGAAGTTTTTGTGCTACGTTTTTCACTTCTTTATTGGCATTGAAACAGTACCATGCGATGTCGTTTAGAGATGTTTGGTCGCCACAGGCACCGAGAGATTCGCCAAATACATTTCCTCCATAGGTATGAGTGTCAGATATACCCGCCTTGGCTGCGTATTCCCATTCAGCTGTAGTAGGTAGTCGATAACCGGGACAAGAGTGACGATCTACATATCTGTGTATATTGCCATCGCAATTGAACAAGAAATCACCAACCCCGCATTCCGGAAACTTATCTCCTTCGCTGTTTACGCAAGCGGAACCGAAGTCTCCCTTGCAAAAACTAAGGTCGTAGCAGGTATCAAGTCCTTCAAGCTTTGAGAGTTTATTACACCAAACCATAGCTTCGTAGATATTGAGCATGTTAACAGGTTTGTCAGCCCCCTTGCTCCATGAAGGATTTTGTAAGGACATATCTTCCCATTGAGCTTGGGTTGCTTCTGTCGCTGCAACGTAAAAAGAATGTGTTAGAGTGACATTTACCTCAGTTTCTGAAACCGGTGCTCGACACGGCGTATCAGTAGAAGAACCGAATATGAAAGATCCTTTGTTAATGCGCACCCAATCGATTGATGGTTTCTTTTCTGTTCCGATTAAGTCGTCAGGATATTTTACATCCTGCAAAGAGTCGCTACTTATAGGGCTAATATTACCATTACCATCGTTCCCAAACGGATTTCCGCAATTGCTAAAAGCGCCAATGACAAAAACAATATTTGTGAATTTAATCCAATTGCGCATCAATAAGTAACTCCAGATATTTCTCCGCCGTTTACAAAAAGTGCATATTTTACAGGGTTATAGGTTTCTTTGTTTATGTCGCGATACTTGGCATCAGCCGTAACAACCAAATCCTCCCACTCTTTTCCAACGTAGTGCTTTTTTGCATCCTTTGTCAGAAAACCCAGATAGAAACCTTGATTGTCTGTTACATTGTGGCTCCATGGATAACGCTTGCAAGTCCAGCCCGGCTCTCCGCTTTGCGCTGTGGTTACAGGCAAACACCACGCGTGGGTTTT
>CAYWLQ010000142.1:0-14891 GCA_964458775.1 uncultured Myxococcales bacterium
GAAAATCTGGCACAAATAGATGAGACCATAACAAAATCCAGCGATCATTGGCGTTTAGACAGGATGAGTTGTGTTGATCGAAATATTCTTAGAATGGGAATACACGAAATAATTAGTGAGAATGATATTCCTCCTAGGGTTGCAATAAATGAAGCTGTTGAATTGGCTAAGCGTTACGGAACTGCAGAATCACCGTCTTTTGTAAATGGAATATTAGACCGTGCAGCTCGGGACAGAGCAAAGATCTGAATATCATGGTTAGTTTTATTACTCCGACGCTTCGCGGGCTTGAAACCGCAACGGCAGATCATCTGGTACTTTTTTGTTTTCAAGAAAAGCGACCTTTTAAAGGAATTACATCTCTTGTGGATTGGAGATTGGGAGGACATTTATCCAGACTTGTTATTGAGGATTTTTTTACCGGACAAAAGGGAAGTTCTCTGTTGGTCATTCTCAACAGACATATGTCTCAAAAATATTTAACTGTTTACGGTCTGGGACCTCGATCAACGATGCATGAACAGCTATTTAAAGAAGCTTTATACTTAGCATGGCAAACACATCACAGCTTAAAAGCTGAACAAATGGCTATTTCTCTTCCCGGAAGAGTTGAAATGGTATGTGACAGTAAAACAGCCGTTGGGTGGCTTATTGATGTTTGTGAAGAACTATCTGAGAACCCCAATAATCTTCTTTTAGTTGATGATTATGATGCAAAAAAAGAAGCAACGCCGATTATAGAGAGATGGCGATTAAGAAAGCTTATTCCAGGATTTGATTCAATATAGCAGCTGCTATCGTATTTTGTATTTATTTTATTACAGTTATATCAGTTGATATTTGGAATATTTACATAAGGATGAAAAACAAGATGGTTTTAGTTTCAAACAAAAAAAAATTCCAAAAAGCAGCAGGAATCATATCCAAAAAAATCGGTGAACATAACGTAATTGATGACCCTGATATATTGGCGGGTTTGGCCGGTGATGAATCAACAATGCCGGTTTGTATACCTGATTTTGCGATAAGGGTACATAGTACAGCAGATATTGCATTGGTTTTAAAGGAAGCCTATGAGGCCGACGTTCCTGTGGTTCCTAGAGCAGGAGGAACGGGAAAAGCCGGCGGCGCAATACCTGTCACAGGATGTTTTGTTTTGGATACATCCAAAATGAAAAAAATATTGGAAATTGATACCGACAACTTGGTTGCAACAGCTGAATGCGGAGTTGTAACAGGAGATTTTCATGCGGCAGTAGAAAAAGAAGGTCTATTTTATCCGCCTGATCCAAATAGTCTTGAGACTTGCTGCTTGGGAGGAAATGTTGCTCATAATGCCGGAGGACCAAGAGCTTTTAAGTATGGAGTAACTCGCAATTATATTATGGGTATGGATGTTGTTCTTATGGGCGGAGAGGTTTTAAGTATAGGAAGAAATACAGTTAAAAGTTCGGCCGGTTATGACCTGACAGGAACAATGGTAGGCTCAGAAGGAACGCTGGCGGTTTTTTCAAGATTAAAAATAGCATTGATTCACAATCCGTTACACATAGTTACAGCGCTGATTCTTTTTCCGGATGAAACCTCTGCAGGAAAAGCAACAGCAAAGATTACCTCTTCCGGTTTGCGTCCCAGAGTTTTAGAGTTTTTAGATCGTGAGCTTGTAAAAATTATTCGCTTGTCGGGAGTGGATATGGTTCCCGAAAAAACAGAGGCGCTTCTTTTGGTTGAATTCGACGGAGAGAATGAAACAGTTACGGAAACCGAGCTGGATAGGCTTGCTGAGATCTGTGAGAAAGAGGGTGCAAGTAATGTGCTGACAGCAAAACACGGAGGAGACCGTGAAAAATTGTGGTCTGCCAGGCGCGTAATGTCGGATGCAATCAAATCAAGGGCAAAACACAAGATCAGCGAAGATATAGCTGTTCCCAGAAGTCAGATTCCCTATTTGCTTACGGCACTAAAGAATTTAAGTGATAAAAACAATGTGCTGATAGCTTCTTACGGTCATGCCGGTGACGGCAATTTTCATGTTAACATACTTTGGGATGATGAATTGTTCGAGCCTGAACCCACCGTGGAACAGGTCTTTAAAATAGCTGTGAGCCTTGGAGGGACTATCACAGGTGAACACGGCGTAGGTCTTGCAAAAAGGAAATATCTTCCGTTAGAAAAAACACCTGCTCAGATTGCCTGGATGAAAAGAATAAAACAGCTGTTTGATCCAAAGGATTTACTCAATCCGGGCAAAATCTTTTGAATCAACATCGTTTTCTCCCAATTTTTGTTAAAGACAAAATTGTATGCTTCAATAAATTCCCAATGTTCATGAATGTGATATGTTTATTGCTGCTATGAATTTAAAAAGTCTTACTTTTTATCAAACCTCTGTCGGAAAAAAGATCGTATGCGCTGTTACAGGATTTATTCTTTTTGGTTTTGTGATTGTGCACCTGATAGGAAATTTACAGATTTTTAGGGGACCTACCGAACTCAACGATTATGCGGAGCTTTTGCATAGTTTTGGGGGCGGACTTTGGACCTTTAGGGTTTTAATACTAATTGCAGTATCAATGCATATTGTGAGTGCGCTATCGGTTACGGTTCAAAACCTAAAGTCAAGATCTTTGGGGTATCGATTTTTAAGGTTCAGAGAGACTTCAATTGCAGCCAGAACTATGTGGATAGGCGGTCCTCTTCTTTTCTTGTTTGTATTGTCGCACTTGTCTCATCTGACTTTTGGAATTGCTCATTCATCTTTTTCGAACAATGTTTACAACAATGTGGTTTTGGGTTTTCAAGTCAAATGGATTTCTCTTTTGTATGTTGCGGCCATGGTTTTGCTTGGTTTGCATTTGTCCCATGGATTGTGGAGCATGTTTCAAAGTTTGGGCTTATTTCATCCGGCCTTCGAACGTTTTGCTAAAAATTCGGCAGTTTTTGTCGGTATTGCTGTTGCATTCTGTAACAGCGCAGTTCCTATAGCTGTTTTGCTTGGATATCTTAAACCGGTCTGACAGACCAGGAAGTCGCACGATGCAGTTGGAATCAAAAATACCGGACGGACCGATTGAAAAAAAATGGGAACGACATCGCTTTCATATGAAGCTATTGAGTCCTGCCAACAAACACAAATATCATATATTGGTAGTCGGGTCCGGTTTGGCAGGTGCTTCGGCGGCGGCAAGCTTGGGTGAACTAGGCTTTTTTGTAACGTGTTTTTGTTTTCAGGACAGTCCGAGGAGAGCTCACAGCATTGCAGCACAGGGCGGAATTAACGCTGCAAAAAATTATCAAAACGACGGTGACAGCGTGTTTCGTCTTTTTTATGATACCGTAAAGGGCGGAGATTATAGAGCAAGGGAGGCAAATGTATATAGGCTGGCTGAACTCAGCAATGCAATTATTGATCAGTGTGTTGCTCAGGGCGTACCTTTTGCCAGGGAATACGGAGGATGTCTTGAAAACCGGTCATTCGGAGGAGCTCAGGTTTCGCGTACTTTTTATGCCAGAGGACAGACCGGTCAACAGTTACTATTGGGGGCTTATTCGGCGTTGTCCAGGCAAGTAGGCTTGGGCAAAGTTAAAATGATAACTCGCACTGAAATGCTGGACCTTGTTGTAGAAAAAGGTCGTGCGTGCGGTATTACCACTAGAAATCTGGTTACCGGCGAAATTTCCTCATGGAGCGGTGATGCCGTGGTGTTGGCCTCAGGCGGATATAGCAATGTGTTTTTTCTTTCCACTAATGCCAAGGGATGTAATGCAGGTGCTGTTATATCAGCATGGAAAAAGGGGGCACTTTTCGCCAATCCTTGTTTTACTCAAATTCATCCTACATGCATTCCTGTAACAGGTGAGCACCAATCCAAGCTTACCCTTATGAGCGAGTCACTTCGCAATGACGGTCGCATTTGGGTTCCGAAAGAGGCAGCAGATAAAAACAAAAGCCCGCTGAAAATACCCCCCAAAGAGCGTGATTATTATTTGGAACGAAGGTATCCCGGTTTTGGAAACCTGGTGCCTAGAGATGTAGCATCTCGCGCTGCTAAAGCTGTTTGTGACGAGGGAAGAGGAGTAGGCCCGGGCGGTCTTGGAGTATATCTGGATTTTGAAGACTCTATTCGCAATCTGGGTAAAAAGGTAATTAGAGATAAATACGGCAATTTGTTTCAAATGTACGAAAAGATTACAGCCGAAGATCCTTATAAAACCCCCATGAGAATATACCCGGCGGTTCATTATACAATGGGCGGTTTATGGGTGGACTACAATTTGATGAGCAATATTCCAGGTCTGTTTGTTATCGGCGAAGCCAATTTTTCGGATCACGGTGCCAACCGATTGGGAGCCAGCGCTCTTATGCAAGGTCTTGCAGACGGATATTTTATTTTGCCTTATACCTTGAGTGACTATTTGGCAAAATCAGGCAAAAATACAGTTCACGAAACGCATTTGGAATTTAGCGGTTCTTTGGAAAGAACAAAAGCACGTATAAAAAAAATAATTGAAACCAAAGGAAAATCTACCCCCAATGCGCTTCATCGCAGTTTGGGAAAAATTATGTGGAATCGCGTCGGTATGTCGCGCAACGAAAATGATTTAAGAATATCTCTTACTGAATTGGAATATGCCAAACAGGCTTTTGAACATGATATTTTGGTAACAGGTAACGAAAAAGGAATAAATCAAACCTTAGAAAACGCCCTTCGTGTTGAATCATTTTTGGAACTGTCAACTCTGATTGTCGAAGATGCCCTTGCGCGAAAAGAATCCTGCGGCGGACATTTTCGAGAAGAAAGCCAAACCGTAGAAGGAGAAGCGTTGAGGAATGATGACGATTTCAGTTATGTCGCTGCATGGGAGTATAATGGTCCGAAGAAACCTCCGCTTATGCACAAAGAGCCTTTGCATTTTTGTGAATGCATTCCGGATATCAGGAGCTACAAATAATGGATTTCTTTCTAAAGGTATGGAGACAGAAAGACTCACGATCCAAGGGTGAGTTTATGAGCATTGATGCAGAAAGCATCAGTCCTGATACATCCTTTTTAGAAATGTTGGACATAGTAAACGAGCGACTTATCGAAGCAGGAGACGAACCCATTGCTTTTGACCACGATTGCAGAGAGGGAATTTGCGGAATGTGCGGATGCATGGTTAACGGCTTTGCGCACGGACATCAAAAGGGAACAACTTTGTGTCAATTACATATGCGCAGCTTTGCAAACAAAGAAACCATCGTAATAGAACCATGGCGAGTCGGCGCCTTTCCAATACTAAAAGACCTAATTGTAGATCGCGCTGCTTTTGATTGCATTATTCAAGCGGGAGGTTTTATTGCAGTGGGAATCGGCTCAGCACCTGATGCAAATGCAATTGCTATTTCAAAGAGCAATGCCGAAGAAGCTATGGATGCAGCATCCTGTATTGGCTGCGGTGCTTGCGCGGCAGCCTGTCCAAACGCATCGGCAATGCTTTTTACTGCTGCAAAGCTATCCCACCTGTCACTCTTGCCTCAGGGACATCCTGAACGCTCCAAACGAGTAAAAAACATGATATCTGCTATGGAAAATCAAAGGTTCGGAGCCTGCACTAATCACGGTGAATGCGAAGCTGCTTGTCCCAAAGAGATTTCTGTAAGCTTTATTGCAAAACTCAACAGAGAACTCATTCGTTCTATTTTTGATTCAAGCGAAAAATAGTAAAAATTATATTATGACTTGCAAATCTAGGTTTGTGAAAGATCTTGTTCTTAGTGCCGGTTGAAATTCTTGTTTCTTCATAAAAGCATACTTTTATTATAGTGATTCTAATTTATGTCCCAAGTTTTTGAATTAATACGGATCTATGATAGCATTATATGAAGTTCGAACAGCAGACGACTGAAGAGTCGATGTGTTTAATTATACTGAAATTATAACTCAATGTCAGAAGATACAAAAATATTGGATAAACTAACAGCTGCCGGAGTACTGGACAAACAGGGTTATCAAAATGCTCTCTATTACCAGAAGTCTCACGGTTGTCACATAATTGATTCACTTATAGAATCAGGAATTCTTACAGAAGAAGCGCTACTGAAGACTTTAGCACATCTATTTCGAACAAGATTTGTTGCAACTGAAAAGCTTAAACGAGCCGAAATATCGAGGCAGGTTCTTGACAAAGTTCCCGCCAAGCTAGCTGCTAAATATACAGTATGTCCAATCTTGTTCGATAATAAAAACAATGAACTTTCTTTGGTAACATCTGACCCTTCCAATCTTGCTATGGAGCAAGAAGTTACACAAGCCTCAGGAATTCCTCGCATACGTCTATTTGTTGCTCGTCCGGCTGCGGTTAAGGCTGCTATTGCCAAATTTTACAGAGGCGATATTCATGCGTTTAATACTCTCGATAAGGCGGGGTATTCAGCATTTCATAATATGATGGATGTTTATCAACGGAATCTTTTGGATGCCGAAACAATGGCAACGTCTCTGGCTTCTGAGAATCAGAAACGGGAGCAAATATTCTCGGCACAAGATATTAGTCATAAAGCAAACGCCGAAAAACATAATGTCCCTCGTTTGGGATTCGCAGAAACCGGATCGACTTTAGAAGTTTTGCGTATTATGGTTTCTTTGTTAGACAGTACTCGCGGTGAATTGGCCGGTCACTCCGTTCAGACTTCACGTCTGATCGAGAGAATGGGAAAACGTATCGGCCTTGCCTCCAGAGACCTCAATGCTCTTGAAATTGCCGGTCTTATTCATGATTTGGGAAAAGGTTCGCCATATCATCTCACAGCACTAAATGTTGCAGAGTGGGATGGGCACCGTATTGCTGCTGAAAAGAGATATGAAAATCCGGAGCAACTTTTCTCATCAGTACAGCTATCGGATAATACAATAAAATCCATACGCCATATGTACGAACGCTATGACGGACAAGGATTGCCTGAGAAACTTAGAGGTAAGGATATACCTCTAGGTGCTCGCATTCTTGCTATGGCAGATTCATTTTCTGATTTGACTTCAAATTCTAAAAACCCATATCGCCGGATTCTTACAACCGAAGAAGCAATGAAAGTTTTGCTTTCTGCAAAAGAAAAGGTCTTTGACCCGGATCTGATAGACCTGTTTAAATTTGTGGTTGCCGGTGATGATCTCAAGCGACAGCTACTCACAGGTGCGCAAACTGTACTCTTACTGGATGCAGACCCCGAGCAATCGGCAATTCTCGATTTGCAGCTTACAAGTAGAGGATTCCGTGTAAGATGTACACATTCGATAGAAGCGGCAATAAAAGCTATAGGAGAGCAACCTCCGAGCATTATTGTTTCTGACGTTGTTTTGGACCAAGCGGACGGATTTGAGTTTAAACGACAACTCAACAAAAATCCTTCTTGGCAAACCATACCGTTTGTCTTCTTTTCTTCCAGAGCTTCCTCAGCAGATGTACAGACAGGCTTCGGTCTTGGAGTGCAAGATTATTTGGTAAAACCGACCTCGGTTGAAATAGTGGTAGCTAAAATTCACAAAATTTTAGACGAACGTCCTGGAACAACTTCAGGAGGAGTTTCCGGCTCTCTCTCAGAAATGTCTTTGCCCGACTTGGTTCAAATTCTCTCACACGGAAGAAAAACCGGCCAACTCAAACTCAGAATGGGACCGCATCAGGGTGAAATACACTTTGTAAACGGCGAAATATACAATGCGTTCTATGATAAATTAAGAGGAGATGAAGCATTCTTTCAAATGCTGCGATTTAATGACGGAACCTTTATATTGAACCCCACTTTCACTTCTGATGCCAAAGTTATAACAATGTCGGCTGAGATGCTTCTTTTAGAAGGATTGAGGCGATTTGATGAAGATAATCGCTGATTGCAGTAACGAATGAGAAACAATTCGATATCGCAAGTAAACCTGCAATCAAGGAGGATGTTTAATGAAACCGTTTGTCGGATCGATTCTGCTCGTATTGGTCAGTATTCACGTAACAGTCGCATGCAGAGACGGAGTCGGTGAAGACGGCGATGATTCTAATGGAACTGACATGGATGTAGACGGAGATTCCGACGCAGATTCTGACGGAGACTTTGACGCAGACACGGAATCCGGAACTAGGCGGTTCGGCGAGACGCATAGCGGACAATACCATTTGGGTCCGGTGGATTTCGCCGAAACTGAATGGCCGAATGCATGTACCCCGTTAGGCGGCTATAGACAAGTGCTACACTATATTACCGGTCTCGGCGGCGAATATCTTGCAGGAGTCAGTTACGAATACGCTGAGAACGGCGGCGTGTGTGACGCGTGCATTTTAATTGAGACAGGAATGGGAGAATCCATTGTTGCAAGAGCGGTCACTTACGGCGCGACCAACGAGCCGGGCGATATCGATGTCAGCCCGTCGGTGTACAGCGCTCTCAATCATGATGAATATCCGCGGTCCATGACCTGGGTGTTCACCAACTGTCCTAACATCGGTGCACTGCGCTATGAGTTTCAGACCGAAGCAAATCCATGGTGGACAAGTTTCTGGGTTCGCAATCCCAAAATTCCGGTAACCAAAGTTGAAGTAAAGAGCACGAACCACTCAAATTGGTTTGAGCTTCGACGCGAAACCGACGGCACTTTCAACGATGACGGCGGCTTCGGTGAGGGAACTTTCACCCTTCGCCTTACCGCAATGGACGGACAAACCTTAGAAGATACCTTCCCATCATTCAAAGCCGGGGAGTTGATAGTCTCCGACAAACAGTTTGAATAGATGGAAACGGGATTGGAACCAAGAACACTCAGACATCTTCCGATTTTAAAGAGGCAAATAATGAACAAGCTAGGCACATTTATAAAGATTCTTGAAACTGCTTTGGTTGCAGCGGTTTTTCTTTCATGCTCAAAACAAACTCCTGATGACGAAATTCGCTTGAAGAAAAAAATAGACGTAACGCCTGTTCATCTTTGGGCTGCAACCAAATACGTTCTTACCGAACCGGGAGCTGACCCTGCGTTAGAAAAATCTGTTGAAAAGATATTGCGGATTGTCAGCGAACAAAAGCTTGATGCTGACACCAAACCGGCTTTGGGAGATTTGTTTTCTTTGGGTAAGGCAATTCTAACTCTTAAAAGCGCCGGCCGACAGATCGTTATTGGAGAAAAAGATGAGGGTGCTCCTCTATTAAAGAAAACCTTGCTTATTTTGAAAGTACCACTGCCCCTTCCTGACTTATTTAATCGTGATACAGATCATGGTGTTCTTTTTTTAACTTCGGGGATGTTAAAAATTAGTGAGAAATCTCCGATTCCTGTTCCTTCAGAATTGGTATTGCATGAAGCATGGCGCACTGAAACATCAAATATCAGCATACCGGGTTTAGGCTTTGCTGTTCACGGTCTTAGAGCCTTTCATTACGGAATGAACGATTTTTGCTATTTGGCAGAAAAAGATGCAACAGCGGTGTCAAAAACGGGATTAACAGCAAATGACTTAATCAAAGCGTTGGGCATTCCGTCAGAAAAAAGCCTAAACAACATAGACAAAGAACTAAAAGTTATAACTTCATCTATTCGTGTGTTGGGAAACAGCGGAGCTGCAATATGTTACTACAAAAGAGGTAATGATAAGGCCGCGAGACCTTGGCTAAAAACTGCTTTGGATGAAGCGGATTCTCTTGGTATTGCAAATGAGATGGCTTCTAAATATTTAAGAATTTTTGTCGATTGTGGAGGAGCTAAGGAAGAAATTAACAAAGGCATAGCGGCACTTGCCGACCTCCCAAAATCAGAAGACCAAGCCGAAAATATAGAAAAAGACCTTTTGTCTGCGTATTGTCAGGCCTCTGATGAAAACAAAACAGAAATTATGCGAAAGCTGTCACTGTCAGCAAAGATATTAAAAATAGCTCTGACTACAGCAAAAAACACTGAAATCTCTGAAAAACTAAAGTCATCGGATGTTTACAGAGCTTCTTCCGGAATTCTTTCTATTTTTGACAAGGCATCTTCTGCATCTTCAAGTGCTTCCGGCATTATTGATTCACTAAAGAAATTTGTGCCTAGTCCGTCATTAAATGATCAGGATGAAGAAAAAATGCCATGAATAAACGCATAGGTGAAAAAATAGGATGGATCGGAGGATGGATCGGAAGCTTTTTATGGGTTGCAATTATGGCAATTGTTTTTCTTGTACAGGAAAAACCTTTAGAAAGTTTCATGGGTTTTATATTGGTTATTGCAGCCACATGGATGATGTTATTTTGTGCTCCATGGAAACGCCCCGATACTCGTTATTGGAAATTAATGACACCGCTTTTTGTAACAGCAGCCGTGGCAATTCTTTGGGCACTATTTTCGTTTGGTATAGAGAGAATAAAAAGCGAAGGTCTGTCTTGGTGGCATTTAGCGCTCCTGATTCCGTTTCTATCTCCGCTGGTAACCATTGGAAATCGGAGATGGAATGACTCCCCAAAAGAGGCTGATACAAATTCAACAGGTTCATCGGAAACAAATCCCTAAATTCTATGTTGCAGCGATAAGGTATTATATTTGTCTTAAAACCTAAAAGAGTAGTCATCAAATGGCGAACGGATTCAACACCTTAATCGAAGCCCGTTCGAAATCACGTAGGTTTCTAGTGATCAGTACCATGTTGTGATACATCGCTGTCGCAGCAAGTAAGCCGTCAATAGGCGGCAGCGGCTTTTCAAGAGAAAGCCCTCCCCATAGTTCTGCTATTTCCTGGGTAACCGGTAGGATATGATCCCCATACTCTTTTAATAGACGCCGCAACCAGGCTTCAAGATGTTGTGATGAAATTGGATCCCGTCTTCGAATCAATTCAATACCTCTTCGCATTTCTCCGACAACAAGTACACTGATATAAATGTTGTTAGACTCTGTATCCATGAACCATTGCTTTACTCCCGGATCTGCCCTATTGCCTTTGCGCAGTTCCGAAATTACATTGGTATCAACAAGAAAGGCGGTCATAGATCAATCTCCCTAATAGGTTGCGGAATTCTTTCGAAATCTTCGTCTTGTCCAACTTCAGGAATGGACAGCAGCATATCCTTGAAGGAATTTCTTTGTGAAAAGAGAGCTTGTTGTAAAATCCGGCGATGTTCCTCTTCCATGGAAACACCGTTTTTTGCCGCTTTTGTTTTAAGGCGTTGCGCAATTTTATCGTCGACATTTCGTACAATCAATTGAGCCATTTCATCCTCCTACTACAGAAACATGCTATCGTTGATAGCGTTTGTTGTCAAAAACAATCTTTTCCTAAAGGTTTGAAATAATCGGCAGAATGCAAAAATATTAATTCATGTATGAGATTGAAAGCTATTGAACATTTCTATTAACAAACGAAAGGATCTTCCTTGTGCAATCTTCCGGGCCTTGAAAGACAACACCCTGCATACCTACGGATTCGGCACCTTTAACATTTTCTAAAATATCATCTACAAATACTGTCTCGCTTGCATTTAGTTTGTATTTGTTAAGAAGATATTCAAAAATTTGGGGATCCGGTTTTGACAACTTTATTTCTCCGGAAATCACAATGCCTTTGAATTTGCAAAAAAAAGAACTTCTGGATTTAATTATTTCAAATATCTCCGGTCTGATATTGGACAAAACAAAAAGCGCAGTATTTTCTAGATTAACTTTATCAATAAGCTTTTCGGCATGAGGAAGAGGATGAAGGCTATTCTTATATGATTTGAGTATTTCTACAACAGTACTTTTAGACAAACCTGTGTTTTGGACAAAAGATACAATCGCTTGTTCAAAAGTAATTATTCCTGTATCAAACTCTCGCCACTGCGAATGAAAAAAAATACCGTTAAGTGCTCTATCGCATTCATCCGAACTTGAAAGTACCTCTTCTACAATCTTACGAGGTTGCCAGGAAATTAGAACACCGCCCAAATCAAATACAATGTTTGTGTCAATTATCTTATTTTTTTTATTCATTAAACTCGACTGTCTGAAGATTACAGTTGATCAGCAACGCCCGTCTTATATTTATTACAGGTGTCTGACAGCGGTTCCAAATCACCGCTTTTTGCCTTGATACGTCTATTCATACGCTCAAATCGACTATGCTCTGTTAAAAAAAAGTGCCTTTGTCCGCGATGTTTTCCCACCCATTCATCAAATTGTTTATTCCTTGTAGAAACATACGGGATTACTCGGTTTCCGGTATAGAAATTCTCACCTTTCCAATTCATTTGAAACGCAACCAATCGTTCTTCGTCTGATTCTCTTAACAGATAATACTCTTCGATTATATGTTTTTGAGTCCAATGCGGCGCCAGCTGAACCATATAATGCTGACTAATAAAATGGCTAAAAGCTAAACCCGCAAGCAGTGTGAGTACGATAGAAAAACGCCTGAAAGAGTTAATTGTCCAACCGATAAACGTTGTCCCGAATATAATAGAAAAGGTAAGCAAGGGAAGAAAGAAATTGTAAGCTTCTCCTTCAGGATAAGGTCTTGAGTATTTGTAAATAAACAACCCCACCAGTTGTGTATGTCCGTCAATTACACCTTTGGCCTTGGTTACGGGATCTACGACTAAGTCTTTGGCTACGACACCCACTATAACCAGTGCAACAACTGCTATCATGCCGACCTTGGGTAGGCGGTTATGCCAAATGTCATCTATCAGCATTCCAATCAAAACAGCCGAAGGAATAATCAATGGAAACACATAATGATGGAATTTGGTAACCATCATAGTAAAAAGAGCATAAGACACTATTGCCAGTGAAGTCATAAACAATCGTATTGTTTTTCCGGCACGTTCAGAGTCAGATAATAATGATTGGTCTTTGGAGTAAACAGCAAACCATGCCAGCATAGCAAAGGGAAGAAGCGCTGAGAACGGAAAAGCTGCGTAAGCAAATTGCTCTAAAAAATACTGAAAGGTACCGCTTTCTCCATGAACCCCCTCGGCCAATCTCTTGAAATGGTCGTGAATAAAAAATCGATTAATAAACGCCATGCCGTGTCTGACAGTCATAGCTATATACCAAGGTGAGGCAAGAAGAAGAAACATAACAATGCCGCGAGGTATTTCTATTCGCTTAATATTATCCCAATAGAATAAGAAAAATTGTTTTGGAGTTAATAATAGATGCCAAGGTGATTTTACCGTTCCGTAAACAAACAAAGCTAGAATCGGAAGTACCAAACCGGCAAGACCTTTGGCCATAACCGACAAGGCGAGAAAAATATACATTCCATGAAAACAAAGTTTTGAAATTCTTCTTTCTTTTCGAATAGAGAATAAAATCAGCGCAAACGGAATTATATATACAACTCCCAGCAACAACCAATCCAATGAGATGTCCTGAACACTGTTAATTCTAAGACCCAAAAAAGAGTTCGCTATGTCTGATAATTTAATATTGGTTAGCCTAAATTTGGACAATACAACCTTAATGTCCTCACGTCCGTAGGTTCCAAACCTAAAAGAAGCGCTTCTCGATGCAAGATACAAGAATTGAGGAACTCCTAATGTAATGTATCCGACAATAAGCGCATGAAATGCCCCGATACTTAGTTTTTTATTTTTCCAAATTGGAAATAAAAGCGGCTTGCAGATTGCGTTTTTGTCGGCTGTAATGCCCAACAAAAACAACACTACGGCCAATGTCATAAAACCCACAAAAGGCATGTCAGTAATGGCTTGCCTTGCCATAAATCCCCACATAGGCATTGAAACCAAAATAATTGCAGCAAAAAGACCGGCTCTTTTTGATACTCTCTCTGCCAAAAGTTTATAAATTCCCCAGATGACAAAAACAGATAACATTGCCGCCATAAACCTGATTCCCCATTCGGCATGTCCCGAAATACTGTCGGGACGAACATCAACACCGAACAGAGCCATGCCCAAGTTCATCATCCAGAAAATCAATATCGGTTTCGAATAAAACCATTGGTCTTCCCAGAACAAACTAATCCAATCATCCTGTTCAAGCTGTCTCCTTGCTACTTCGCCGTAATGAGTTTCCCAGCAATCCCAAAGACCCTGACTTCCTAGCGTGGCCATTACCATGGCAAAAGTCGCCCAAAAAACAAGAAATCCTTCGTGAAAATTACCGTCCCATGGTTTTCTAAAGAAATATGCAGCCAGAATAAGAATTGCCGCTGCACCAAAAAGAAACGGTCCTGACCATGGAGCAGCAGCTCCCATTGTATTGAGCACCGAAATGCGACAAACTCCGGCGATAACGCATGACAATCCCAAATACAGAATTCTGATATTAAATTTCGAAGCAACTCGACTAAATATAGAAAGCTTTTTGTCGCTTTCACTAGCCGGCTCATTTTCTTTCGGTACAACAGTTTCCGATCGAATAGCGTTCATCCAGAACAGCACACCGATAGCAAGTATTGCCAAAAGCGCTATACCAATGATCATTCCCCAATGGTTGACTCTGGGAAAAAACATTAATAAATATAATAATATTCCTGCTGTGAATGTAATCGCAGGTCCTTTAAAAACCTGAAGTTTCAATTTTAACTCCATTATCTACAAGCAACCAAATCAATCATCATAAAAGCGGCGCAAACCTATGTCTAAGCCGTGTTTCGATTTTGAAAGCGAAGCGTACATTTTCGTCTTTATTGTGTCAATGAGACCATTGTTTAAGCGATGTTGACTGGATAGTTTTCATCTTGAAAGTGGAGTTTTGAAAGAAACCAAGCATTTTTGTCAGGTATGCGTTGCAAAATGATGTGTGTGTATTCATCAGCACATATCATATTTTGTGGTGCGCAAATGGCGTGCATGGACTGATTATCTAAAACATTAACTTTTGAGATGGAAACTAAATAATTGGATTTACCCGACGCGAACAGAATCGAATTTGCAGACGTCTTCGCAGATG
>CAYWLQ010000143.1:0-14753 GCA_964458775.1 uncultured Myxococcales bacterium
TAAAAATATATCCTCCGCCAAACCTGTGATTAATATCAATTAAGTATTTCTTTTTATTTTGCACCATAAAATCGACATCAACAATACCTTGATGTCTTATATTCTCACCTATTTTTCTTGCTATTTCTTCCCACTCTTCTGATGATTGCGTTGTTGCTTCAAATGTTTCACCATCTTTCATAGAATATTTTTTTCTAACAAATGTCGATACGTAGTTTGAATGGAAATCATTTATAACATCAATTCCGAACTCATCGCCTCTAATGAATTGCTGAAAAACATATGCCTCATTTCTAATACTTTCAGTTTTATTTCTCTCCATAAATTCTAAAAACTCTTCGTATGATTCAATAATGTATTGACCTCGGCTACCTTTTCCAAATCTTGGTTTTACTATTAAAGGGAAAAATGTGTTATCAGCTTGACACAAATCGTCTTCACAAAAGACTTTAGGTGTATCTAATCCTATTCCTTCCGCGAATTTGCTTAAAGCAAGTTTGTCATATGTGATTTTTATCTTTTCATAATCACCCCCTAACAAAAAAGCACCTATTTTTTTTAACGATTCTCTTTGGAATTCAAGTATGAGTAATTCATCTACGTTAAGTGTAATAAGTAGTTTTATTTTATGTTTCTCGCAAACATCATATAACCAAGGTAGATATTCATTGGAATCGTAAGAAGGAGAAATAATCGGAATATCTGCTTCCTTTAAAGCCGGCGCGTTAACATTAATATCTGCAACAATAACCTTACCTTTATTATTAAGTGCTTCTTTAAAACCGGTAACCAGATAGCTTTGCCTTCCGGCGGAGGATATTAGAATATTCATTTTTCACCATTTGATGTTTAACTTTCGGCATTATTCAGTCATCTTCAATGTTTATATCCTGAGCATAGATTCTAGAAATTTCAAGATGAATTTTCAGGATTCCTCTTAAGCCGTAACCCCTAACAAGTCAAATCGTAAATAAATGACACCTAATGCCTGTAAGACACTGCTAGTCGGCATTTCAGTAAGTGTTTGCTTCCAACAAAAAGAATTTTAAAAAAACAGCGTCGTTTGGTGAGATTAAATAGTTTAAAAAATGTAAACAGTTCTAACGGTATTACAAGGTGATTGTATTACAAAAACCCAGACCAAGCGCCGAAGCAGCTTGCTGATCTGCATGCATCAAGTCGGTTAATATAGATAAAACTGATTCGATAAATTTTGACCTCAAAGATTTTGCAAATTAATGCCGATTCTCTCTTGTCTCTTTACCGCTCAATTGATTAAAGTAACTCTCTTGTTTAGAAGGGTTTAATAAATGAAGGACGAATTTAAATTTCTCTCTATCGTTATTCCTGTTTACAACGACGAAGAGGTTCTTTCGGAATTGATGAAGCGACTTACTCCGGCTGTTGAGCCTTTGGCACCGGATTATGAGGTTATTCTTGTTGACGACGGCAGCCGAGATAGATCTTGGAATGTAATTAATGAATTGGCTGCTCTATATCCAAAACTCAAGGGACTAAAGTTGGCTCGAAATTTTGGACAGCAATCTGCTATTGCTGCGGGATTATCCGAAGCGCAAGGGGACGTTATTGTAATTATGGATTCTGACTTGCAAGACAGGCCTGAGGATATCCCCACGCTTGTCAGCGCCCTTTTTGAGCATCGAGTTAATATGGCGGTTGCCCAATGGCAGACCAGGAAAGATTCTTCTTTAAAACTTTTAGCCTCAAAAACCTTTAACCTTACTGCCAATCGCATAACCACCATTCAAATTCAGCCTCGCCTCGGAGGGTTTCGCGCCGTGCGTCGGCAAGTTGTGGATGAATTTCTCAAGTTCAAAGAACGAACTGCCACCACCTTTGGTTTGATGTATTTTATCGAAAAAAATTATGTTTGTGTTCCCTTGACTCGCGATCCCAGATTTGCAGGAGCAAGCGGGTACAATTTAAGAAAAATGATATCTTTGACCCTTGCTCGAATTCTGTCGTTTTCTATGTTTCCAATTCGTTTGGTAACGGTTACAGGACTGGTTGTAAGCATTGTAAGCGTCTTAGCGGCTGTAGCTCTTATTATTCGATGGCTGCAGGGAAATGTGGCTCCGGGTTGGACATCTACCATTGTACTGACACTGTTTTTGTTCGGTCTAAACTTCGCATTTTTAGGCATACTCGGCGAGTACATCGGCAAGATTTTTATTGAGGTAAAAGGACGTCCTAAATTTATTATAGGGGAGAAAACAGAGCCTAAATAGTTTCCATCTTAGAATCGGGGTTTTGAAAGAAGCTGATCAGGTGAGTCAGATATGCATCACAAAATGTTGTGTGCGTGTTTGTCTGCACTTATCATATTTGCGGCCCGCCGCCGGTGGGCATGGGCAGCCTATCTAAAATATCTGCTTTTAAGATCTAAACTAGTGCTTCTTTCTCTTTTTTTGTTTTGCAAAGTAGCCTATCACGATATCTTCAATTTCCTTCACCTTTCTAAATTTCACTTTAACATCGTATTTTTCTTTGTAGTATTTTCTGAACATATTGGGCCAACTCTTGTTATCTTTGAGCATTACAAACATTATTCTTTTGTTGTTGATAGCTTTTCTTAAAAACTCTTTTCCGCTATTAAATCCGGCTCTTTGAAGCCTGTTGTAAAAACATGGCGAAAAAATAAGCCATCCGTTCGGTATAGTTTGCATAAGGCTTTTTCCGGATATTCTAAGTGTATCGGTAAATTGAGATCGTATGGCTCTATGATGTATTAGAAAAATAACATCGTCTTCAAAGCTATTACGAAATTCTGCGATTTTTGCGCTTATTCTATCTGCTCTATCTTGGCGGCTGTTTCCGATTGTTTCTATAAACTTATTTGTTTTAATAATGGATAATACAGATAATACAAGCATAGCTGATACAAATGCTTTATTTAGATATCTGTTGGTGTTCTTGCTATTTTGGCAGATAAAAAGCAAACCTTGTCCTGTTAATCCCAAAAATGCAGGTATTCCAATACGGTCAGGAAAACGTTTGACTATCAGAAACACCATGAAGAACGTTACAATGCCCAATATATAAAGGATTAACAAAATAGATTTTTGTGATTTTACTCCGGACTGTATTGTTGAAAAAAACAGGATTATAGCAAAAAGGAAAAACAGGTTATTATAAGTATCCCAATAAAATGCTAGTTTTTGAGAGATATTGTCTGTAGTGAAAAGAGTATTGTTATCTTTAGGGGTGTATTTAAATATATTGGATACTGTCTCAATATTATACTTTTCTTCATCTAAAAAAACCCAACTACGAAACATGTTATAGTCATTTGCGGTCCAGTTGTTAGCTTGTAACAGTTCTTCATTAGCTATTTTTTTGGCAATGGGAAAGTCATGAAACTGCCCTCTCAAGCCGTTGAATTTCATAAAGTCCTTATGTTCTTGGGGAGTGTTTAGGCTGACTACAACCCTAATTAGAACATGTAAAACCCAAAAAGTCGCAATAACAAGAGCTAACTTTTTTGGGTTAAAAATTGATTCATTCAGGCCATTTGTTTGATTTGCAGTTTGTTCTCTTTTTTTAAGCCTGGCAACCATATATTGTTTTAGGCTGATTGCTATTGCCAAAGTTTGTCTGATAATGTTTTTTGCATTCAACGTTATGATGAAACTGATAGAAACCAAAAGACCAAGTTGAAATCCTGCATATCTAAATTGTGATGCAAAGAGCAATAAGCCTGCTAATAGAAAGGAATGCAAATAATTCAGTCTTTCATAATAATAATAGAAGAATAGTACTGTATTAATGGTTAACAAGATCGATGCACTATTATAGCCTGTTCTAATTATTAGATAACTGTACAATGTTAAATATAAAACAGAAGACCCTATCGATACTAACAGCGAACTTCTACCGAACAGCATTACGCAATACAAAAACAAGGCTATGCTTATTGTATGTGCAATATAAATAAACACCGCATACCACGCTATAGAATGATTTGTTATTTCGTATAAGAAGGATAGGATTTTCCCTAGAAAGGGCGAAAAGAAAACGGCGAAAGTGTTTTCTTTTATCATTCCAATTATGCCTAGATTATCGTTTTCAAAATATGTTCTTGGACAAAATAATAAGATTAGAGTTACAAACGCAGCAGAAATAAAAACCGGCGCTGCTTTTGTTAATGCACTGAGAATTTTTTTGTAATCAATCATCATCTATTTGTCCCTGTATCAAATGTTAAGAATGCTTTGTTATTTGCATGTACAGCATGTTGCATATGTTTTTTGTTATTATCATCTTTTTACATCGTCACAAGTATATGGTTTTCTTCTTAATGTAAACCCGCTACAGATTAGAATTTGTTTATCTTTCGCATTTGGATTGGATACGAAAAAGCAGGGTAAAGCTGATGGATGAGATGCCAGTCAAGGCAGGTTGAGAAAAGAAAAATGCGCGGCATATAATGAAATTAATTATGCCTGTTTGTAGAATACCTCTAAGGCTGTAAGGCCGATGAGAATTTTCCCCCGGTTACAAGTAAAAAGATGTTTCTCAGCGTTACCTGATAGTACATATTGTCATACTCTGTGGTGGTCAGCCAGGTGTTAACTGCCTCGTCAAAAGTTGATTGATCAGAGATAATGGAAGTAAGGGCAAAACCTCCTCTGAAACAACTGTTGCTGTCTCCTGTTGCGCCTGCTCTTGCATTGTGGAGTTTTTCCAAAACGCTGCTAGCGTCACTGTTGCTATGAACGAGATTGACTTTTGAGAGGAAGATTTTATAGTGTTGTTGTTTTATTATTGTCGTAATCATCGAATTTTAATATCTGACTAGGAAAACCCCAGAGAAATACACAAAGGTGAAAGATGGATAGTTTAATGCAATTAATCTTGGTGATTGTATTTTCAGTTTTAACGCTGCTGCTGAACGCCTGCATCATTACAGACCCTAACGCAAGTTCCTCGGATAGTAACACTGATACGTACAGAGATGCAGATACGAGTTCGGATAGTGATACTGACACCGATACTGATAGCGATACCGATACTGATACGGACAGTGATACCGATACCGATACCGATACTGATACTGATACCGATACCGATACTGATACCGATACCGATACGGACAGTGATACCGATACGGACAGTGATACCGATACGGACAGTGATACCGACACCGATACGGACAGTGATACCGATACCGATACGGATACTGATACCGATACCGATACCGATACCGATACTGATACCGATACCGATAACATTTATGATTCCGAGTTTGTCAATCTGCCGGTTATTGTTTTCTCTGAAATTCCAAATTGTGAATATAATACCGATTTTGAATTTGATTTTGAAGTCACAGGCGGCACTGCGGGTTATACATGGGCAGCTGTTTCGGGCTCTTTGCCTCAAGGTGTGAATATTGACGTAAATGGAAAATTGGTTGGACGCCCAACCAATATAGGTGATTTTACGTTTACAATAGAAGTAATGGATGGTGACGGAAATACAGACACCGAGTCGTTTTCGTGGACCGTTTTTAGGAAGAAATGGCTAGCGTACATTGATACCAATGGAAATCTTGATTTTTACGACCTTAATTCCCATATAGCCACAGTGGTATATACGGATACTGACACTTCATCTATTACGCCACATGGTTTTTCACCGAACGGCGAGTACTTTTTGTACACAACCTTTTCATCTTCGCTCTATTCGCTCGAAATTGTCAGGTTGACCGATCAAGGAGTGTCGGCTTCAAATCGTGTACTGACATCAGAACAAAATATCGGCAACCCGATTTGGACACCCAACAGTCAGGCATTTGTTTTTACAGCGAGTCCTTCTGGTGATACAGACAACCAAACCGTATACTGGACGGTTCCAAATGAAACTCCTGTGTCGATAGCTACTCTTGCTAAAGAGAATTATAGCGTTTTTGCGAGCCCCATTGACAACACGACTGTTTTGTATCTTAACCCAACCAAAGCATACATAATGCAAGTAAATGACAATGTTCCAAACGACCGGACAGAACAAACAGTTACCATCGACAATATGCCTGCTGCCATTTATGGAATGGATCTTGAGGTTGTTCGGGTGGGTGATGAAACAAGGGCACATATTATTTGGCGGTCTTCTGCTACGGGGCCTTGTATCAATTATGCGCATTTCTTGGTAGGTGCAGATGCGTCAAGTTCTTATCTCGGAACGGAATGTGGCCCTTGTTTTTACGCTGCGGATGATTTTTCATCGTATTTCATTAAAGGTAGTACCGATTTTGGAACTTCAATTGTAAATATTTCCAATAAAGCGACGGTGCTTGAGGTGATTGACGGCGGTAGTTTTCAGTGTGGATACAATGTTACCTGGGATAAGACGGCGAGTTATGCAGCCTTCCAGGAGTATACAGTACCACAAGCAGTGCAGTTGGTTTCGTTGACTTCAATTCCAGTATCTAAAACGACAATGGATCTGGGCGGAGCCGCATCGGTTTTCTTTTCCGGAATAAATAAAACCGGAGATCGCATTGCCGCCGCAACTGATAGAGTCATGTACGGTACGACTATTAACGACGGTATTCTTAGTGAGTCTATAGCAATCAGTCCGGATTTGGGTGATGAAGTGATTCAAAAAACAGCAATGAGTCCAAATGGAGAAATAGTGTCTTATATAACACGTTATACTGACCCCACAGACGATAAAATTTATGGTAATGTGTATATTGCCGATCTGATCGGGATGGAGCATAGTCGTACCTGTATAGCCAAAAACGATACTTCATTTCTATACCCGGATACATACACGCTCGGCTTTACCAAAGACAGTTCCACAGCGATTTACATCGCAAAAACCAAAGGCGGAGCTGAAACTTTAAGTCAGCTGTATGTCGTTGATTTGGTCAAACAGACTGCAACACGCTTTGTTGAAAACGCAGCAACCTCCTTTTCTTATTGGGTACAATAAGGAGTAAAGGGAGCAAGAGTAACAGAGTAAAAGGGGAAAACGATAACAACAGATCTTCGATAAGCAACTAATCCGCAAATAGAGAAAGATATGTTGTCAGAATGTTCCGGTGCAACGGTGCAATATGTTTCGACTTGGCCATTAAATCCTATAAATAGGTTTGCTTATGTTGGGAAAAACAAATTGTTCTATTTTTATCGTGAAAATAAGAATTATACTCAAACGATCATCGTTTCAATGGACGGAATAAAGCGGCGTTTATTTTTGTTAAAAAAATTGGATGTATCCTAAGGAGCTACCATAAGGTGAATTTTACTTTTTTCAAACATCCGAAGAGGTCATTTATTATTGCGTTGGTTTCAATAGTCTTTCTCGGATATATCGATCACATTACCGGATGGGAATTAGGTTTTTTTGTTTTTTACCGATAAGGATGCCAGGAAAGATACTACTACTTGATTTCAATTATCGTACAGGGATGTATGTAATATATAATTCCAAAGAAGTTTGAAAGCTTGCAACTATTCGGCTTCCTTGCCGAATCGGCGATGAGGCTCTTCATCTTTATAGTCCAGACAAAGGGCGTATAATACTAGATTAATACCAATTCGAAAGGCTGTTTCTCTTTGTTTGTCTCCTCCCGGATCTACATGGTATTCCCAGTTACCCAAATTGTCTCTGGCCCAAGCTCCTCCAAGATCGTGATGGGTTCTGATAACAGCCAACCTATCTCCCAGAGTATATCCGGTAAAATTCGGCGGACCTAAAATCCTCCCGACCGGTCTTTCAATTTGATAAAATGTTCTGAACAACACATGAGAAGAGTTAACCGATTTAGGTTCAATTTTGGGTAGGATTTGCGACATCAATTCGTCCATTGATGTTTCAAAGCCTTCATAGTCTCCGTCTATGGTATCTGCCGGATCTACGATAAGTGTTCCGCCCAGCTTAAGAAACCGCCGTAAGGCCAGTATTTGCGGTTCAAGCCATGTATAAAAAGATCGATCGCCGCTCATATACAAAATTGGGCTCTTGGATAGAGCTTTGGTTTGCGCTTTTACTTCGGAAGGTTCCAGGGCAGCGTCTATAGAACATCGTTTGTGAATTTCCCATGCCAGACGCCTTAATGCCGTAGGTCTGGGACGCCAGTTTCCCCCTCCGTAAATCAACTGAGATAATTCAATTTGCGAAGCCGGACCGACGGAAAAAGCTTTGAGCGGAAAAATCGTTCCGGCCAAAGACAGAGTTGCTGATGTAAGAAACGAACGTCTGTTTATTTGCATCACATTAGAACTTTATATGATTTTTTCTAAAAGAAGCAGTTTTTTCGAAACACTTTTTTGTCAGAATAGTGAATAATGGAAAACAGCAGTGGAGATGAAATTGAAAATGAAAGCAAAAATAAGATACCAAACCGTTGTCGAACCTGTTCCGACCTTGTTCGTCGTCCTTATTGTCGTCGGATTTGTAACGCTGAGCGGTCTTGCACAAGCAGAAGAAGTTGAAGCTTCCGATACTGCCGAAGATTCAGGAGATGTTGCTGCAGATGACAAGAGCGAACCGTCAAGTTCAGATGCAGCAGCCAAAAAACCTTCTGAGAAAAATGAAGCTAAGTGGAAAGGGCGTCTAAGAGACCACGCAAAGCAGGGTTTTGTAAATATTTTGGGCGGAACCGGATATTTTTTAGCTGCTCCTTATGACAAGGATGATCCAGAGAAACGTTGTGCCGACGATCCTGAAAACCCGGGACAAGGAGAGCCGATATGTTCCGGTCGAGTGGGATGGCATATGGATTTTCTGGCAGGATATGGACTAAAACCGGGACTTGAACTATTTGCAATGTTTAGGTTAGGAATAGAAAGACAGGACGCCCACGGTCTTATCAATCAACCTAAAACTCGCCAAATAGGTTTGGGTATTAAAGTATATACCCCCAAAGACGGTTTCTTTAAACTCGGTTTCGGTGTTGCTCCTCTGGTTGATTTTTCCAACCGAGGAGGCAGTGTCGGAATTCGCAATGATTTGGTTATTCACGTCCCGATCCAAGCGCTGTTTGACATTTTTCCATGGTTCGGAGCTTATGCACAAATCGCACCCAATTTATCGTTCATATCCGAATTTAGGATAGAATTTACCGGCGGTATCGGTGTTCAAGGAAGATTTCCCTGATATCAAATGCGTTTTTTAGGTTTGGATATAGGAACTGTAAGAATTGGATTGGCTCTATCTGACGAAACGGGTTTGATCGCATCGCCGTTAGGAACAGTATCGGCTGCACAACCTTTTGAAAATATCGCAACTGAGCTGGCTGATATTTGCAGTGAAAATAATGTAACTGTATTAGTGGTGGGATTGCCGTTGTCGATGTCAGGACAAAGCAGAGGAGCTACTGCTCGATTATGCAAAGCGATGGGAAAAAGGCTGGGAGAAACTTTAAATTTGAAAACTGTTTTTGTAGATGAACGATTTACCACAGCACAAGCTGACAGGGTTCTGATTTCCGGAAATGTAAACAGAAAGAAGAGAAAACAAACGGTGGATAAGGTAGCTGCTGCTATCATGCTTCAGAATTTCTTGGATGAGAGATGCCTGTGACTGCTCGAAGAACTTCTACAAGGTGCAAATAATGAAACGCAGTCGTTCTATCGGTGTAGTGGCTGTTTTTGTTTTTATTATTATAGCTATTGTTCTAGCTGCTGCGCTGGATATCTTGGTCTTCTTTCCAAACCGACCTGCTCTTGGAACAGGTGCGGTATATGAACTTGAAATTCCCAAAGGTTCAGGACCGCAAAAACTGGCTGAGCGGATTTGTGATGCCGGTTTGTCAAGTTCACCTAAAAGGTTGGCGCTGTGGCTTAGAATATCAGGGAAGGCTTCTTTGGTAAAAGCCGGTATTTTTGAGTTAGAAGATAATTTATCACCTATAGAAATAATAGAAAAACTTTCTTTCGGCAGACCGGTGGAATCCGGAGTAAAAGTTCTAATTCCCGAAGGCTTTACTTTAAGCAAAATCGCCAAAGTATTAGAGGATGCTTCGGTGGTTTCAGCAGAGGAATTTTTAGCAGCGGCAACTGATCCGGAGCTTGTAAAAAAACACGGGTTTTCGTCTGATACTTTTGAGGGACTTCTTTTCCCTGATACTTATCGTTTTGTCACCGGCATAACTGCAAATAGAGTAATTAGGACAATGACATCCAATTTTAGACGTCGAATAAGAAGCGCAAAAATTCCCGAAGACGAAGAATTGTTAAAAACGGTTACTCTTGCATCCATAGTTCAAGCAGAAGCCAGATTAGAGAGGGAAATGTCGATTATCGCAGGAGTCTATAAAAATCGACTTCAGAACTCTGCACATCCTTCTCGTTTACTTCAAGCAGACCCGACTGTGAGCTACGGTTGCGAACCCCACGTTCGTCCTAAACCTGCTTCGTGCGATACCTTTAAGGGCATTTTGGGCCGCAAGCAACTTGATGACTCGTCAAATCCTTACAATACCTACAAACATCCGGGACTGCCTCCCGGACCTATCGGAGCTCCGGGACTAAAGGCTTTGCTCACAGCACATAACCCCAAAGAGGTGCCGTATTTATATTTTGTTGTAAATTCGGAAAAAGACGGCTCTCATGTCTTCTCCTCTACCTATGAAGAGCATCTTAAAGCTGTTAAGAAATACCGAGGCGGCAATAACTAGTTTTCATATCAAAATGCAGCAAATTAGGCAAATTGATGTAGGGCATGGGTTTATCCCATGCCGCAACCGTGCGCCGGCATTGAGTTTTCCGAGGGGATAAACCCCTCGGCTACATTCTGATTTGTTCTGAACAAGACTTCTGAGAGGGGAACTAACCAGAAAAAATGCAGGATTTCATTTTGTAAGTTCTGATTTATCAAACGGAGACGGAAAAAGCTCACCCAAAGAAGAGACTTTTTCTGCTTGTTCACCGAGCATAATAATCGGCATAGTGGAATTGAATTCTGCAAGTGCCTGCCTGCACATGCCGCAAGGAGGAATCGGATTCTCCGCTGCAATAACTATAGCTTCGATTTTTCTATATCCTGCCGCAACAGCGGCTGCCAATGCTGCGCGCTCAGCACAAAGCCCTACAGGATAGGATGAATTTTCTACATTACATCCCGAAAAAACAAGTCCGTCGGCAAGCACAGCAGCTCCCACTGTAAAATTAGAATAAGGAGCATAGGCATTTTGTCTTGCCGAACGAGCTGCTTTTTTTAAATTATCCCAATCGATCACGGTAAATCCTCCAAAAAAGAAATCAAAAGACGGGCCAAATCAGCGGAGGCAGCGGCACCTGCATCTTGGACTTCTTCGTGGTTTAAGGCTGTCTGAGACAGACCGGCCGCAAGGTTAGTAATACAGGATATTCCTGCAGTCGCGACTCTAAGATGTCTAGCTGCAATAACTTCTTGAACAGTAGACATTCCTACCGCACTCGCACCCAGCGTTTTAAGCATTTTTACTTCAGCCGGCGTCTCATACGTAGGTCCGAGCAATCCTGCGTAAACTCCGCTATACAAATCAATTCCCAACTTTGCTGCCGAAACCCTAATTTGTGCTCTGAGATTAGAATTATAAGCGTTGCTCATATCAGGAAATCGAGGCCCCCGAGAATTGTCATTATGTCCCAATAATGGAGAAGTACCGGTAAGGTTTATGTGATCATCGATCAACATAAGACTTCCGGGACGCAAAGACGAATTGAGACTTCCGGCCGCGTTAGTAAGTATTATCGTTGATGCGCCTCTTACCGTTGCCGCTCTAAGAAGTCGAACTACTTCTTTGGGACTGTAACCCTCATACAGATGAACTCGACCTTGTTGTACAAGAACAGTTTTGTGCCCAAGTTTTCCCTGATGCAGCATACCGGCATGACCTTGAACCGTAGATATCGGAAGGTCTTTAAAATCAGAAAGAGGAAAAGATATTCTTTCCTTTAAGGTGTCCGCAACAGGTCCAAGTCCTGAACCGAGCACTAAAAACACATCCGGAGTTTCCGGGAATCGTTCCGCTAAACGCGATGCTAAAGAATCAACTGTTTTCCATTCATTTTTCATAAAATCAGTTTCACATTTTTTTGTTCAGGATGCAAATGTTGACTGATATAAAAGTTGGTTTGAATATTGTAATCAATTGCCGGACGGCATGTAACCCTGTCGTAGGTTATTTCCTCTTCCTGTCGGCCAGAGTACACAGTTGGTCGAAGAGCCCGGTAGATCCCATATCTGAACGCCTCCCAAATTTCCGCCAAGAGAGTCTTTTAGGGATAACACCAGTTCTAAACTGCCGTTGCCGTCAAGATCCGCAACCGAAGGAGCTGCCATTGATCCGCGACCGAAAATTTCTATTTTGTGCAGCTCATTGCCTCCGGAATCTAGAATTATCAAGTGAGCCGGCGTTTCGGGCTCTCTCGGTTCTCCGGAAACAAAAGTAGTAAACAATACTTCCGGTGAACCGTCCCCGTTGAGATCTACAATCAATGCTTCGCTTGCTCCGACATAGGGATTTGCCTGTCCGAAACCGTATGTCCACAAAAGCTCGCCACCTGTGCGATAAGCGTACAACAGACCGTCATATGCCGGCACCAAGATTTCAAGTCCCGGTTGCCCGTCGAGATTGCCCACTGACGGTGCGGGATAGGCGGGCACAATGTTATTTCCTACATCTTCGTATTTTAAAGGCGGACCGCTGTCCTTTGGAGTTTCCCATCCTGCCGGACGTGTCATATCCGGATTTAACACCCAAACACTAATTCCTTGATTTGCAGTTGACTCGCTGTGTTCGTGGTCGCCGGCCAATACAATATTTTGTTTACCGTTACCGTCAATATCAGCAATGACCGGAGGGGAATACGTAAACTCCGAACGATCACCGTTGCCCCATCCCTGCATGGCAAGAGCAAGATCGTGATAGGCTTCGACTCCCGTAACCCAACTGTCAGCAAAGCCCTCTGCGGTTTCAAAATTGGTACCGTCTCCTGTCCAGAGTCCGAAGCCGATAGCATCATAAGTCGAAATAACATCAAGTATTCCGTCTCCGTCTACATCTCCTGCACCGATGTTTTGGTTAAAGCCTCCGTAGTCAATGCAATCGCCGCTGGGTGCCTTGCATTCGCCGACTTGCGGCCATCCTTTAGCTGTAGTTCCGTTAAGTTTAAAGACATTGGTCGCCGGTCCGGAACCCTGCTTTGTAATTAAAATTTCGTGTTGACCGTCACCGTCAACATCAGCCGCAGCAATGCTTCGCACTTCAGAGTCTCCGTAAACTTGCGGCCATCCTGGTAATAGTGCTCCTGTATTATCGTATACTGCAACATTGTTACCGTTACTGTCCGGATGCGCGCTAACTGCGATTTCGATATTACCGTCACCGCTTAAATCACCTACGGCTGCAGACGGCCACATTCTCATGCTGCCGTGTTCAGGTGATTCTTCTGCACTGTAAGCAAACGCGGTCTTCCACAACAGTGAACCGCTACCGGAGTACGCATAAAGAACCGAATGCCTCGGAGCTATAATATCCAGTTCTCCGTCTCCGTTTATATCGACCAAAGACGGTGATGCCAGCCAGTTTTCGTCCCAGCTTCCGGGTAACGTCATTCTCAATTTTGGAGCAGCGACCTCTCCTGAAGAACCTGTTTCAGCTTCTGAACATGAGGGAGGAGGAGGTACGATAGGCTCGCCTTTTTTCGGTTCATCGTATCCGGGACCGGAAAAGTCAGAGTCGTTTCTACATGCAGAAATTAAAACAACAACAATGCACATTGATTTTTTTAAAATCTCGGCAAAACCCGCAATTGATTTTCTTTTCATTCAAAAATTACATATCGAAAAGAGACCTCGGTCAATTATTTTTTTAATATGTCATAGCTTTTCAGTTGATCATGACTGATTGCTATAAGATTTATAGGCAATATCAAATTCCTATTTCTTGGTTGTCCGGAGCACCTAGTCAGCTTCTTTCAAAACCCCGCATCTGACATGTAAACTACATGTTTTTTTGAGTTAGCGGCGTTTTTTGTAACTTATAGAAAATGACGGTTTTTCTCCGTCCAAAAAAGCATTGATTGCTTCAATACTTTTAGGATCTCGCAAGAGTGTTGATAATTGACGGCCTGCTGCCGCCATAGCATCTTCCATTTTCTTTCCAAAAATATCATCAGAGTATTTCTTAACAGCCGCCAAAGCATCGGGAGAGGCAAACAAAAGTCTTTTTAATACCGATGAAACAGTTTTTTCCAGTTCATCATCTTCTGCAATTTCGTCAAAAATTCCAAAACGCTTAGCGTCTTTTGCCTTTAGTCTTTCAGATGACAATACAAGGTAACGCGCTCTCTTTAGTGAGACGCGCTCCAACAGTAGAGGAAAAACATAGGCGGGAATGATTCCGAATAAAACCTCTGAAAGACCGAATGAGGTTCGTTCAGTCGCAATAACTATGTCGCAGGCCAAAGCTATTCCTGTTCCTCCGGCTGTTATGTCTCCGTCAACAGCAGCAATGACCGGTTTGGTTGCATTTCTTATTTTCAATACTGCACGAGCGTAAGGCTCTCCGAAGTCATCAGCAATTCCCTCATTATCAGACCTTTTCAGCATAAATCCAAAATCCATTCCCCTTGAAAAGACTTTGTCTTTGCCTTCAATAACAATTGCTCGAATGTCCGGGTCAGCATCTGCCCTGGAAACCATTTCATGCAATAAAGTCAAGCTTTCATCGTTTACCAAATTTCCCGTTTCCGGTCGATTCAGAGTGATTCTTGCAACATGGCAATGAACTTCATATA
>CAYWLQ010000144.1:0-7106 GCA_964458775.1 uncultured Myxococcales bacterium
CCGCCCATGTCGTGACTGTGGTCATCTTTCTTGGGTTTCTCGGCGATAACAGCCTCAGTTGTAATCATTAGCCCTGAAACTGATGCGGCATTCTGCAATGCTGTTCGCACAACCTTGGTCGGATCAATAATTCCGGCTTTGATTAGATCTTCGTACTGATCTGCTGCTGCATTGTAGCCCATAGAACCTTTAGACTCCATTACCTTTTGAACAACGATGGAACCTTCAACGCCGGCATTGGCCGAAATCTGGCGAAGCGGCTCTTCAACAGAGCGAGCGATAATCTTAACGCCGGGGGCCTCGTCTTCGGGAACTTCCAACTTGGCAAGAGAATCTTTACATCTAAGCAGCGCAACGCCGCCTCCGGGAACTATTCCCTCTTCAACTGCAGCGCGGGTAGCATTTAGAGCGTCTTCTACTCGGGCTTTCTTTTCTTTCATTTCGGTCTCTGTGGCAGCACCTACTTTGATAACGGCTACGCCGCCTACCAATTTGGCAAGTCTTTCCTGAAGTTTCTCGCGATCATAATCCGATGTGGTGTCTTCGATTTGACGACGAATCTGCTCTACGCGACCTTTGATGTCAGCTTTTTTACCGGCACCGTCTACGATAGTGGTGTTCTCTTTGTCTACGGTTACTCTTTTCGCACGACCTAAGTCGTTGATGGTAACTTTTTCAAGGGTAAGACCGAGCTCTTCGGCAATAACCTGACCGCCGGTGAGAACAGCGATGTCCTTGAGCATTTCTTTGCGGCGATCGCCGAATCCTGGCGCTTTTACCGCTGCACAAGTAAAGGTTCCGCGCAGTTTGTTTACAACCAAAGTTGCAAGGGCTTCGCCTTCAACATCTTCGGCCACGATAAGAAGCGGTTTGTTCATGCGAGCGATTTGCTCCAAAACAGGAAGAAGATCTTTCATACTGGAGATTTTCTTCTCATGAATTAAAACAAAGACATCTTCCAGAACGGCTTCCATTCGCTCTGCATCGGTAATGAAATATGGAGAAAGATAGCCGCGGTCAAACTGCATGCCTTCTACAACTTCCATTACTGATTCCATGGACTTCGCTTCTTCGACGGTGATAACGCCTTCTTTGCCTACTTTTTCCATGGCTTCGGCAATCATATCACCGATAGCTTTGTCGCCGTTTGCCGAAATTGTACCGACCTGAGCGATTTCGGTCTGATCTTTGACGGTCTTACTCATCTTGCCGAGCTTTTCGATTACAGCAGCAACTGCTTTGTCAATACCGCGTTTGATTGACATCGGGTTATGTCCGGCACTGACGAGTTTTGAACCCTCGCGATAGATAATCTGCGCGAGAACTGTTGCGGTAGTAGTACCGTCACCGGCAACGTCAGAAGTTTTGGAAGCAACTTCCTTTACCATCTGAGCGCCCATGTTCTCGAATTTGTTTTCGAGTTCAATTTCTTTGGCTACAGTAACGCCGTCTTTGGTCACAGTGGGAGAACCGAAGGATTTGTCGATAACGACATTACGTCCTTTGGGGCCCAAGGTTACCTTAACTGCATTTGCCAATGTATTTACACCTGTGAGAATGCATCTGCGAGCGTTCTCATCAAATAGAATTTCTTTAGCTGCCATAGTTAACTCTCCTTAAATTGTTACTGGACGATTGCCAGGATGTCATCTTCGCGAAGGATAATCATGTCCTCGCCGTCAACCTTGATTTCTGTTCCGGCATATTTGCCGAACAACACCTTGTCGCCGGCTTTTACTGCCAACGCACGAACTTTTCCGTCGTCGCCGATTTTGCCTTCACCGACAGCTATAACTTTGCCTTCAAGCGGTTTTTCTTTAGCGGAATCAGGAATAATAATACCGCCTTTGGTTTTTTCTTCTGAGTCGAGTCTCTTGAGTAAAACACGATCATGTAGGGGCTTTAGTGCCATAATTATCCTCCTATGGTTAATTCTGTTTCAATCCATTGTTGAGCACTCAAAAGCCAAGAGTGCTCATTTGTGGGCATATTAATAATCACCTAAAATTGGTTGTCAACCGACCCGACAGAAAAGAATTAGATTTTTGCAAAAAAATTTAAAAAAAGGATTTTCAAGGGAGAATAGAAGTTATAAGCAACAACCCTATATTATTGATTATATTATTAAAACCTTTGATGATCTTGCACGTATCTAATATTTGTTTCAGAAGTACCCTTTAGGGTCGGAGAATATATGAATCCGAATGTTTTTTACACAGTGTTTCCTTTATGGCTTAGAGCTTTTGCATTAACATTGCTCATAGAAATTCCTCTCTATGTTGCACTGGATAGCTATTTTAGAAAAATCAAATCATCCAAGACTTACCTAAGGGCTGTTCTGGCAGCAACATTAGGAACATTTACAACACATCCTTTGCTTTGGTTTGTTTGGCCTTATGTAATAACGAATTACATATTGTATGTAATTACAGGTGAAATTCTGGCGGTCTTAATAGAGGCACTATGCCTATTTGCAATAGCAAGACCTGTTAGCCTCAAACATGCTGCGATCATATCTCTTGTCGCCAACGCGGTCAGCTTTGGAGTCGGAACGGTCATACAATCTATATGGGGTATGTTTTCCCACTGACAAGAAAAAAAAGATTAGGCCGATATCAGGTTCAGACTTTTGGAACAACTTCACTCTCCAGGTCGACAAGAAGCTTGTTTCATTTCACTGACAAAGCACAAAATCTCTTTGCGAGTTTTTTCCATATCTCCTTCACATGCAGTTATTTTGGCTACAACAGCAGAACCGCTGATCGCTCCGTCGGCTCCGGATACTAGAGCTTTGCGAACATGTTCGGGGCGTGATATTCCAAAACCCAACATAGACGGAGGGGCTCCTGCCTTTTTTAGTTTTTTAAAAATGTCTTTGTCAGCTACATCAATATCAGTATCTGCTCCGGTAACCCCTGCTCTTGCTACAACATAGGTATATCCCTTGGTGAAAGAAGCTATTTTTGCCAGATTTTCTTCAGATGAGTTAGGCGGCGCTATAAACACCGGACAAATATTGTATTGTTCAGCAGCTTTTATAAAAGGCTCAGCTTCATAGACAGGCAAATCTGCTACAAGTACCGAGTCCACACCGGCTTTTTGACATTCCAAATAAAAACGCTCGATTCCCTTTGATACCAAAAGATTTCCATAAACCAGCAAGCCTATCGGTATGTTCGGATTGTGCTTTCTGATTTCGGTTATTACCCGTAAACACTTTTCAGGTGTAGCGCCGTTTTCGATAGCCTTGACTCCTGCTGCTTGAATTACCGGACCGTCCGCAACCGGATCTGAAAAAGGAATGCCCAACTCCAAAGCATCTGCGCCTCCGTCAACCATTGCCTGAATTATCGACAAGCTGTCTTCGATTGTAGGGTATCCGACAACCGTAAAAGGAACAAACGCGCCTTCGCCTTTAGCCGTAAGACTTGAAAACATATTTTTATAACGTATCATCTACAGCTCCTTTCCGTTAAATATCTCAGCAGTCGGTAGACAGCCTTTTTCTGATATGTAGGTTCTAACTATCTCCATATCTTTGTCTCCTCTGCCCGATATATTGACAATAACGGTCATGGGCCGTGCCGCTTTCTTAGCCGCCTTAATCGCATATGCCAAAGCATGAGAAGACTCAAGCGCCGGAATAATTCCCTCTGATTCCGCCAGTACTTTCAATGCCGCCAACGCCTCATCATCTGTTGCTCCGACGTATTCAGCTCTTCCTGTCGCCTGCAAATAACAATGCTCAGGACCTATGCCGGGATAGTCAAGTCCGGCAGATACAGAGTGCGCCTCTTCGATTTGTCCGTGTTCATTTTGCAATACAAGACTGCGTGCACCGTGAAGCATACCTTCTCTGCCCTTTTGCAAAGTGCATGCATGTTTATTGGTATGCAAGCCGTGTCCTGCTGCCTCAACTCCTATCAGTCGAACCGATTTTTCCTCTATAAAGTCGGCAAAAATACCTATTGCATTGGAACCTCCGCCCACACAGGCAATGACTGCGTCAGGCAAACCTCCTGTCATGGCTCTTATCTGTGCTTTTGCCTCTTTTCCGATAATCCTCTGAAATTCTCTAACAATTGTGGGAAAAGGATGAGGTCCGGCTGCTGTACCCAATAAGTAATGAGTGTTTTCGTAGGATTTGGACCAATCTCTCAACGCCTCGTTAATCGCGTCTTTTAGGGTTTGTGAGCCCGTAGTAACCGGTACTACCTCTGCCCCCATAAGGCGCATGCGAAGAACATTGAGTTCTTGTCGCTTTACATCCACTGCACCCATATATATACGTGTTTGAAACCCAAAGAGAGCTCCTACAATTGCCGTCGCAACACCGTGTTGACCTGCTCCGGTTTCAGCGATAAGACGCGTCTTTCCTATTCGCTTTGCCAAAAGTGCCTGCCCCAATACTTGATTGGTCTTGTGAGCACCTCCGTGAAGAAGGTCTTCTCTTTTAAGAAAAATATTTACGCCTGTTTCTTTGCAAAGATTTGTGCATTTATAAAGCGGCGTAGGTCTTCCCGCATACTCAGAAAGCAAACGGGATAGCTCGGCGTTAAAGGTCGGGTCCGATTGAGATTCAATAAAGGCCGCCTCAAGTTCTTCAACAGCCGGAAAGAGAATTTCAGGCACAAAAACTCCGCCGAATTCTCCGAATCTTCCATTAGATTTCATTGCTATGTATCCTTTCGCACACCTAATGTGCAAATTATGGTTATCCTCTAAGAGCTCTGAAAAACATTTCTAGTTTTTCTTTGTTTTTCTTTCCGGGAGACTCTTCCACACCTGAGTTTACATCCAAAAGGCAAGCCCCCAGAAGGTCCGCCTCCAAAGCATTGAAGGGACTAAGCCCGCCGGAGAGTATGACATTCTTCAGATTGATATCTTTTATCAACTCCCAATTAAAACTCTTGCCCGTACCTCCCCTGATCGTTTTGCTTGCAGTATCAAGCAAGACCAAATCAGCTCCTATGTCGTTAATCATCGGCTTTTCGTCACCGACAGATATAGATTTCCAAATTTTTATACTTTCAGGTAACAACTTCCGCAGGGATTCTATATACGAACAAGTCTCATCTCCGTGAAGTTGAACAGCAGACAGAGAAAACGTTTGAGCATATTTAACAACCTGTTCCAAAGGAGCATTTACAAATACTCCGACCCATTTAAGAGGAGCCGCATTTCTTACCAAGAGTGCTTGTTTTTCACTTACAAACCTAGGCGACTTTTCTGCAAATATAAGACCGCCGAACACTGCCCCTGTTTCATAGGCTGTACAAGCGTCCTCTTCTCTCGTAAGACCGCATACTTTTGCCGGTCCAAAAACAAGTTTCTTACAGGCGCTCTCCAAATCCGGTTCTGACATAAGGTTGGACCCCACCAAAAAACCGTCGCAATCGTTTCTAAACGAAACTATCTCTCTATGCGATGACAATCCCGACTCCACAACGCTTACTCTGTCTTTGGGAACAAGAGGCAGAAGACGTCGGCTGACATTAAGATCAGTCGTAAGATTTTTAAAACTCCTGTTGTTTATACCGATAATATCAGCGTCCAGTTTTAAAGCACGTTGCAACTCGGCTTCGTCGTGAACTTCGGTCAGAGCGGACATGTTAAGCTCTCGGCAGGCTCTAGCGCACTGTATATAGGTTTCGTCGTCAAGCACCGACAGCATCAACAACACCGCATCAGCACCGAAGTATCGAGCTTCATATACCTGATATGGATCAATCGTAAAATCCTTACACAGGACCGGAACATCAACCAGTTCACTAACCTGACGAACATAATCCAAACTGCCTTGAAAAAATTTTTCGTCTGCTAAAACAGAAATTGCGTCGGCAAACTTTTTGTAAGTTGAGGCAATAGAAATAATATCAAAGTTTTCTCTGATAAGTCCTTTTGAAGGAGAGGCTTTTTTGCATTCCAAAATAAAGCTAGTGTGCTGTTTCTTGAGTGCCGTCTTTAAACTTCTGCATGCCAAAGAGAGACTGTCTCTAAACGCAGACAGCGGCCTCAGCTTTTTTCGCTCAGCAACTTCTGAGTATTTATTTTGCAAAATTCGCTCAAGCACCATTGGATATCTCCTTAAATCTCTCAAGCCGCTCAATACATCTACCTGAAGCTATCGTATCCAAGGCTTCTTCACATCCATCTTTGACAGATGCTGACCTACCAAATACATAGGACAAGGCACCGACATTAATAGCTGTTGCTTCAGCATGTGCAATTGCACCTTTGCCTCTAAACAACATTTCTAAAGCTTGAACATTTTCTTTTGGAGTTCCTCCGGCAAGCTCTTTGAGATCTCTTGTTTTGAGGCCGGCAACCTCCGGTGTTAAAGTTATTTTGTCCACGCACCCATGCATAAGTATTGCAATGTCTGTGGAACCGTGAAGGGCAATTTCATCCAGTCCCGAACCGTGTACAACCAATGCAGATTCTACACCGAGATGCAAAAGGGTTTGTGCAATCGGAAGGCATCTTGATTTGTCAAATACACCCATAATTTGGCAGCAAGGAGCCGCCGGGTTAGCCAGAGGACCCAAAATATTAAAGATGGTCCTTGTCTTAAGAACCTTTCTAACCGGCATGGCATATTTCATACCCGGATGATATGCCGGAGCAAACAAAAAGCAGATACCTACTTCATCAAGACATTTTCTAGCAATATCAGGTGAAGCATCAATCTTTACTCCCATCAATTCCAGCACATCTGCAGAACCGCACTCAGAAGACATTGAGCGATTGCCGTGTTTGGCAATTGGAATTCCCATTTCGGCCGCTACCAAAGCCGCGGCTGTAGAAATATTTATAGTACCGCTCATATCTCCGCCCGTCCCGCAAGTGTCGGCAAATCTGTAATCAGGCCTATCAAAGGGTGTTGCTGAACATCTCATTGCTTCAGCAGCAGCAGCTATTTCTTCGGGAGATTCACCTTTTGCTTTTAGCGCAATAAGCAAAGCGGCTATTTCAACAGGATCCATTTCGCCTTTTATCAATGACTCAAAGATTGTTTTGGTTTCATCTCGTCCGAGATCTTCTTTGGCACATACTCTGTCAAGATAAGAAATCACTGTATTGTCTCCTGTTTATTTTGAACTTTC
>CAYWLQ010000144.1:7206-14709 GCA_964458775.1 uncultured Myxococcales bacterium
TATTAACCCTGATTTGCCGTGAACTATTTCGCGTGCTCCCGACACTTCTCCTCCAAAAGCCTCAACGATTGCTTGATGTCCCAGACAGACACCGAAAAGAGAAAGCTCAGAAGGTAATGTCCTGATTATATCAAGATTATTTCCTGCGCTTTTTGGAGTTCCGGGACCGGGAGATAAAACCATCAACCTAGGTGACGGCATTTCCAACGCTCTTTCAATAGCTTTTTCGGCCGAAATATCGTTTCTCCAAACTTCGACGAAAGCGTCTCTACGCCTAAACTCATCTGCAAGATTAAAGACAAAGGAGTCAAAGTTATCGATAAACAATATGCTGAGAGTCATTTCACACCTCCCTTAGCTATGCGAATAGCTTTAAGTACAGCTCCTGCTTTGCTCCTTGTTTCTGCAGCCTCAGCAACAGGATCTGAATCATATACAATTCCCGCACCGGCTCTAATTCTAGCAGTTCCGTTTTTTACAATAGCTGAGCGAATAATAATGCAGGTTTCCATTTCTCCGGAAGAAGAAATAAAACCTGTTGCTCCTCCATAGACTCCTCTTTTGTCGGCCTCGTATTTTCTGAGCAAACGAGCTGCTTCGATTTTGGGTGCGCCCACCAATGTTCCCATATTCATAGATGCCAAATACGCATGAAGATGATCTAGGTCATCTTCTAGTTCTCCTTCAATTACCGAAACAAGATGCATTACATGGGAATAGCGCTCCGCAATACAAAGCTGCTTAACCTTTCTGGTGCCCGGCTTGCTGATGCGAGCGACATCGTTACGAGCCAAATCGACCAACATCATATGCTCAGCCAACTCCTTTTTATCCAGCTTCAGTTCTGCTTCCAATCGGTTATCCAAATCGTGGTCAATTTCTCCGCTCGGCAATTTGCCGCGAGGCCTCGTTCCGGCAATCGGATGTATTTCAATTTTTTTGGGGTTATCCAAAACACGAACGCAGGCTTCAGGAGATGCGCCGAACAACGTAAAATCTAACCCTTTAATCAAAAACAGATAAGGACTGGGATTGAGATATCTCAAAGCATTGTAAGCAGCCGTCGGATTGGGACAGGTTGTTGAAAAGGTTCGGGACGGTACTATTTGAAACACATCACCTGCCACAATATGTTTTTTCATTATATCTACAATATCTTGATATTTAACATCATCCATATCTTCAGAAACATCGTCAGTGTGGTTTGCATTTTCCGACACATCAGGGAGCGTCATGGTACATCCCCTAAGCCCCGGAAGCGCATCTTCTGCCAGCCTAAGTGTTTCAGCTTCGGCCCAGTCCAGAGCCCCTGCACTGTTTGTATAACAATGGCGTACAACCTCTGCCGTTTTGTCTATATGATTTATGATAATCAAAAGTTCAGGCAGCCAAAATACATAATCCGGAAACGCTGAAGTATTTGCAGCAGCAGGCGGAAGATTCTCAATTTGTTCTAAAAAGTCATAAGAAAAAATTCCCGGCATTCTAATAGGGGTATCTCCCGGCCCGACTCCCAACCTATTAGCCAACAATATTCGTAAGGCATCTGCGGCGGACGGAGATTTTATGCGTTCCCTGTCCGTACCGAACTCCAGTTTCGGAGGGAAAACAGCTTTAAGACAGTCCCCTTCCCTTTCAACTTTTGCCTTAACGCTGAGCGCAAGTTGAAACCCCTCAATAACCGATTTTCCCTCATCTGAAATCGGTTCAATTACAACCGTGCGGTCATCTGCTGTAAGTCTAAGCGCATTTCGAACAAACAAGAAACTGCGCTCAGCCCTTCTTCCCGCCCCCACAGGTGATTCAAACAACGCAGCTTCCTTGTTTTGAGCCGCCAATCCTTCAAAGACCGCCAAAGGATCTCCTATGAACGAAATTCTTCTAGTAAAAGTTTTTACAAACATATCTCTTCCTTTTGGATCTAATCCTGTTTTTCAGGCAAAAAAAAACCCGCCAAAGAGGCGGGTTCTTGTGTCTGATATAAGTCAACAAATCAAAAGCACAAAGTCCCGCCGTCTCGGCTACGCCAAAACCAGTTACGCCATGTGCAGTTGTTTTCGATACGCTTAAACATAAAAGTATCTTTGCTTTTTTACACCAAGTTTTGTCAATGTTTTTTTTGCAATAGTTGTTTTTTTACTAATGCCCTTAGTATTGCATACTTAACTTTCTAAGTTTTTGACAGCATCGAATATAAATACTTAAAATGGCTATAATTAGAATTTTTTCTTCTTTTTTATAACTTCTATTGAATTTTTTTTTTCCAATTGGAGTCTTTGTTAACAATTTGATATAAGTAAAGCATAAAAGCTTTTACTTGTGAGCAACAAAGTAACATATAATTGAAATTCAAAGGAGAATTGGCCATGAAATGTATTCAGATTACCATACTGGCAATAGTTGCAAGCGGTTTTGTAATGTCATGTTCTTTTAAAGTCGGCTCTGTTGATGATGATACAGAGACAGAGTCAGAAATAGATACAGAATCAGCATCTGATACAGACACTGATTCCGATACGGATAGCGACACTGATTCCGATACGGATACCGACACTGATTCCGATACGGATACCGACACTGATTCCGATACGGATACTGACACTGACACTGATACAAATTCAGATGCAGGTTCCGATGCTGATACGGATACTGACACTGACACTGACACTGATACTGACACTGATACTGATACTGATACTGACACCGACACCGACACCGACACCGACACTGATACCGACACTGACATCGATACTGAAGAGGTTCCATTACAACAAGAGGGAAATCCGTGCTCGGTAGATGAAGATTATCCTTGGGATTGTTCACCGATCGACCCGGAATCCTGCGGAGACTTTGCAGGTGAAAGTCTGAGCTGTTCTTATGGTATTGGCAACGATTTTAATTATGGATTTTTCTGCTATGACAATTCAGAACAATTAGAAGGAGAAACCTGTAACGACAATTCAGGGCCTTGGTGTGCTCACGGTTTGGGATGTTTGTTTGAAGACGGAAATATTGATTCAGACGGCATATGTGTTAAATATTGCTGTGAAAATGAAGATTGTAATGAAAATGAATCCTGCACGCAGTTTAATCTGGATGATATGCCTCATTTCATTTACATAATAGGCGATAGTTTCGGATATTGTTCTTCCGCTAAATAGTTTTAGTACACTTCGGTTGTGCTAATAGAAGTATAAATGTAAAAATGTTATCCAAATAAATTTCGATTAGTTACGTAACTTGACCTTAAGCATTTTAACATACATTATCAGCATAATTAGGGAGCCTTGGAAACGTCGATTTTTTGTATGTTTCAAAGGTTATGAAAAAGTGGATTTACTTCTAATAAAAGAAGCAAAAAACGGAATGGAATGGCGTGGCCGCGAATAAAGACAAGATAGTCGCTCAAGCTCAGCGCTACACTGAAAAGGGACAATTTGAAAAGGCGGTTGCAGAGTATCGCAAGATATTAAAATCAGACCCGCAGGATATTAGAACCAACCTAAAAATTGGTGACCTATATACACGAATGGGAGCCCGCAAAGAAGCAACGGAAACCTATAATCGAGTGGCTGAACAGTATACACACAGCGGATTTCACTTAAAAGCAATCGCTGTATATAAACAGGTGTTAAATATCGACCCCACACTTTCCGTAACACATCAGTATCTTGCCGCTTCCTATCTTGAGTTAGGGTTGACCTCCGAAGCACTGATTCAATTGGAGCAATTGGCTGATGTGTATGAAAGAACATCCAAGAATGAGTTTTTATTGGAAGTTCTTCTTCAAATGGGGAAAATTGATCCTCGCAATATTGCAACTCGACTTAGAATTGCTGAACTTCTTTCAAAAGAAAAAAGAACAGCAGAAGCAGCAAAACACTTTTTGATTGCATGTCAGGAACTTAAGAATCAAGGAAGAAAGGATGATTTCGCCAAAGTAGCGGAACGACTCCTTTATCATGATCCGTCGCGTACAGATATTGCAATGGAAATTGCTTCAATATACCTGGAAAAGGGTCTCTACAAAGAGGCTCTGAGTAAACTTCAGGTATGTTTTGTATCAGATCGCAGAAACACTGCTGTATTAGATTTGTTGGCAAAGGCTTTTTTAGGTTTAGGACAGTTAGAGAAAGCTGTTTCAGTAATGCAAGAGGCAGCTTCTGTTTTCGCGGCTTCAGGAGATTATGCCGGACATCAATCTATGCTTGAGTCCATACTGTCAATCGATCCCAATAACAACGCCGCACGATCTGCCTTAGGTAAAATGTCTGCCTCCGGCATTGCAAAATCTGATCGTTCTCTTAATAAAGCTATATTGGGTGATGATATAGCTGTTGTGGAGGATGAATACTCCGGAGTAGATCTTCTGGAGGATTTGGCTGCAGCAGAGAATTTATCAACTGAGGAAATTGCCGGACAATCGCAAAAAATAGTTGACGAAGTAAAAGTTCTTTTAAGGTACGGAAAAAAAGAGCGTGCATTTGAGCATCTGAATAAAGTGTTTGAAATTGACCCATACAACATTGACGGCAGAGAAACAGCTTGCGAAATTCTTCTTTCATTTGACCGTAAGGAAGAAGCACTGGAGCATCTGTTCTTACTTGCTGACGTGTTTAAAGTTAACCAACCTGAGGGTTCTATTTATTATCTTCATGAAATACTAAAGCATGACAAAAACAATCGCCAAGCAAAGAAAATGATCAGGGAACTTGGCGGCATAATGCCCGAAGGTATAGAAGACAGCAGTATTACACCGATAGGGCAACAAGATGATATAGTCTTACTTGATGAAGACGACGATGTTCTACTAATTGATGATGATGATCTAGTTCAGGCAGATGCTGTTCTAACCGAACTGGATGATCTTGATTCCGATGACATTGACAATTGGAACATATCTTCAGCTCCACCTCCTTCAGCTGCTTCTAATGATTTAGATAATGAGGGTTCTGCTATCGATCTAATCAACGAAGTAAGTAATTCAAAATTGGATGATGATCTAGACTATCTAGATGACTTACCAAACTTGGAAGACGAGGAGATTGCATCTATCCCAATAGAAGATGATGACAGCGACGGAGAAGAAGTCGAAGAAGAAGTTGTCGAAGAAGAAGCTGTCGAAGAAGAAGCTGTCGAAGAAGAAGCTGTCGAAGAAGAAGTATTACAATCAAACCTTGAACTTGCAACAGAATCTAAAATCTCATCAGATTCGGACAATCTGATTCAGATACAAAATACTACTCAGAAAGAAATTCAGGAACCGCAGACAGACTACAGTCCAAAAGATTTGCCCCAAATAAATGATGATTTAGAAGAGATTAACTTCTTTATAGAAGAAGAGTTATGGGATGAAGCCTCAGCAGCTGTTCAAGAACTTCTTACTAAATATCCTACTGATCCGAGATTGATCGAAATACAATCTAAAATAGAGTTCTCTCAACAAACCGATGAGACGACATCAATAAATGATGCACTAAATGATGTTTTTGACTCAACGATTTCAGCACAACCATCCTTATCAAAAAATACAGAAGGCAGCGTTCAGTTCAAAAACGTCGGCATCAAAGAGAAGCTTTCAGATTCTGATTCAGCGACAACATGGGATCTAGGTTTGGCCTATAAAGAAATGGGACTGTTTGAAGATGCAATTCAAGCATTTCACATAGCCGCCAGAGATGTCAGTCGCACAGCTGCTGCAAAAACCATGATTGGAATCTGCTATGCATCACTGTCACAAACAGACAAAGCCGTTGAAACCTTTAATGACGGCCTAAATCTGCCGGGACTGCAAGTTGAACAGCGATTGGCGCTTCTTTATGAGCTTGGTAATATGTATCAAATGATAAGCAAAAATGCAGAAGCGCTGAAATGCTATAAAGAAATCGTATCGGCAGACCCCAAATTTGCAGATGTCGCTTCCAGAATCGGGAAACTTGGCGGCTAAGTTTAGACAAGAACATGAAGAAACAAACAGGGCTTTTATCTTTTTTTATATTTCGCATAGCAGCAGCATCTATGCTTCTATCGATTTCCTGTTCAACCAAAGTCGACGCAGAAGTTGCAGAGCAACAAGCAAAGGCTGTTGCCTCAGTACAGCCGGATACTAAACAACAGGCTATGCCGGCAGTACCTTCTAAAGATGCTCCGGTACTACTCCAAACAATGTTTCGAGGTAATCCTGCAAGAAGCGGCGTTTCTTCCTTCAAAGGGCCTCGCACAGCAAAACCGAAATGGGCATTCAGAACCAAGGGACGAATCTATGCCGACCCTGCAATAACGCATGACGGAACAATTCTGACAGCTTCTCACGACGGTTTTTTATATGCTGTCAGTGCTGACGGCAAAGAAAAATGGTCTTTCAATGCGGAGGGCAAAATCTGGAGTACACCTGCCGTAGCAGAAGACGGAACAATATATTTTGGAAGCGATGCCGATAAATTTTATGCCTTGTCACCGGACGGAAAAGCAAAATGGACCTTGTCCACTGAAATGCCGGCTGAAAAAAAGGGTGAAAAAATCAAAGAGTCTTTATGGGATGTTGATACATCTCCGGCACTGGGAGCAGACGGAACAATTTACTTTGCCTGTCACTATTATCTATACGCTCTAAGACCTGACGGGGAATTGAAATGGAGATTCCAAGCAGGATTAGGAAGAGTTAAAATTTTTTCAAGTCCTGCATTGGACAGCGAAGGAAATATATTTTTCGGAACTCAAGGAAAAAGACTTTTTGCTGTAAATGCTTCAGGCAAAGCGATATGGAACGTTGAAACCAACGGAGATAATGACAGCACCCCGTCAGTACAAAAGGACACCGTGTTTTTCGGCTCCGATGACAACAAGGTAAGAGCGCTAGACACCAAAACCGGAGAACTAAAATGGGAGGCAGAACTTGGCGAAAGCATAAGAGCGCCCATTACAACCGGCAAAAACGGTGTAATCTATGCTGCAACCTACAGTCAAAAACCTTTTGTAGAAGCAATAGACGCAAACACAGGACAAAGCCGTTGGCGTTTTTTCATAGAACCGGGTGACGGCGCAATGTACGGAATACAATCCGGTATTCTAGAAGACGAAGAAGGCTATTTATACTTTGGGGGAAGAGACGGCTATGTATATTGCCTAACGCCGCAAGGAAAGCTTCAATGGCGTTACAAAACCGGAGATCAAGTAGATTCAGGACCGGTGTTAGACAAAAACGGAACGTTGTACACAGGAAGCGATGACAAACGCCTGTGGGCTTTTGAACGCTAGTCGATTATTAATCAAACACGATATTTCTATAGGTTGTCCGAAGGTACAAAGCTGGTCGGCCGAAGGTATGGGGTATAAACCTGACAAATAAGCCGATGCTACATTTTCGCAGTAATAGCATGAGGTTCCCAATATTATCAAAATGGCTCTACTAGTTACGAGAATCACCGCAAAGCGGTGAAAGAATAAAGCCTGGGGATGAATCCCATAAGCGCTAAGTTGTTTAGCTAGTCCATGGTATAATAA
>CAYWLQ010000145.1:0-14651 GCA_964458775.1 uncultured Myxococcales bacterium
GCAAGATGAGGAAAATCAACAATAAACAGTGTTTTACGGGTTTCTTTACTATCGGTTCAGATTAAAACAAAGAATACATTTGCTGTCAAAGTCTTTTTTGTTTCAAAAATGTTTTGAGATTTATTTGGGGATAATTTGTATTGTTGATATTTGCAATCTCAGAATGCGGCATATATTGTGAAGTTTGATATAGGGCACGGGCTTATCCCTTTTTGCAAACGCCGGCCGCCATTGAGTTTTCCTAGCGGATAAAGCGCTCGGCTACATTTGTGGATTAGATAGAAATATTAGATTACACACTTTTCGACAAGGTTTCGTGTTTTTCGGCTACGGTATCAGCCAAGGTGTCCAGTGCTGCGTAATCTTCAGCGGTCGGAACTCCTTTGCACATTACCGGCGAAAGCACTTCTACTTTTAGACTTGGAATCATGGCTGCCAGTTGTTCTACTGCTTTGCCGCCCCAGCTGTAGGAGCCTATTACTGACAGAAAACGTGTTTTGGGTCTTAGGAGATTTGCCAGTATTGCTGCGTAGGCGACCTTGGGATGCGGTCCTCCAAGCACTACCGGGGTTCCTATTACTATCGTAGCGGCGTCGACAAGCAGCATGGCTAATTTGCCGATATCGGGTTCGGCCAAATTGAACTGTTCGGCTCTTACATTGCGGCGGGCACAGGCTTCTACAAAATGGTCTACCATTTTTTTGGTGCTTTCGTGCATGGATATGTACGGCACCACAACCATATTTTGCGGCGGAGCTGAAATCCACTCTTTATATGCATCTATAATCATATTAGGTTTGTTATAAACAGGACCGTGACTGGGCGCGATCATTTCGGGATTTAGGCTTGTAACGCGGCTTAGGTTTTTCTCAATCATTCCCTTAAAGGGCATCATGATTTCTGCATAGTAGCGTTTGGCCCCTTGCAATACGGCATTGTCGTTGCCGGCAAACATTTCTCCGGTAGCTAAATGTGAGCCGAATAGATCGCAGGTAAACAACAGTTTTCTCTCCGGCACCCATGTGAGCATGGTTTCCGGCCAGTGAACCCATGGAAAATGTATAAATTCGAGCGTCAAACCGCCCAAATCTATTCTTTCGCCGTCGGCAACGGTTCTTATTCGTTCTCCTGATATACCCAACAAATCTTGAAGCATCGGCTTGGCTTTTTCCGTGGAAAGTACCTGTGCCTCGGGATGCAAAGCAAGCACATTAGGGATAGCACCGGAATGGTCCTGTTCTGCGTGATGGGAAATAATATAGTCAATTTTTTCCGCACCGGCATTGGCTATGCGTTCCAGCATCATTTCTGCAAAGGGCGGGTCAACAGCATCTACCAACACTGTTTTTTCTTTGCCTCTTATAAGATATGCGTTGTAACTCGTGCCGTCCGGCAACGGAATCAGCTCATCAAATAGTCTTCGGTCCCAATCAATTGCGCCGACCCATTGAACATCTTTAGTTATCGAGCGTGCTTCCATTTTCTAACTCTCCCTTCTCGGCTGCACTGCCGAACAGACTTCGATCGAATCAAAAGAAACGCCGAGTCTCAATTTCTGGTAGCATAATAACCGCTTTTAACGATATGTGCATTTTAGAAAGAAAAAAGCAATAAATACTGAATATTCAACGAATAATTCAATCGAGATGTGAAAAAAAAGAACAATTTTAGTCTGCTCGGTTAGAAAACCCTATGAATTAGAAACCATTCTTCTGACTCTATTAATATCAGTGAAAGCAGGTTGTAGTTACAGCTCCGCAGATAGTATTCACAACACGTTAACAAACACGTCACAAGGATGTCACGAACCGCTCATACAGTAGTTGCAGTCTGTTAATGCAATTGTAACAGTCTTCACAAAAGGAGCAATGTAATGATATTTTTAGAACGACTTACCCTTGTACCGGTATTTGCTGCGTTTCTTTTAGCAGCATTTGAGACACAAGCCGACGAATCGGTTGCACAGGTTGATGCTGCATCGCAAGAAAACACTCCCTCTGAGAATGAGAATATTCCCCCTGCTCCTTCGGCAGAACAAGAAATTGAGCCTGAAAAAACAACCGCAGTAATTGATGAAACGCCTTCTGTTGAGGCGCCTCAAGCTGTAGTTGAAAACAAAGAGAGCAAGAAATCGTGGAATGAGGTTGTTTCTGTTAAAGGTGATTTTAGATATAGACTAGAATTGATAGATATTGACGATACCGAGGAAACCAGGATTCGTCACAGACATAGAATACGCGGCCGTTTAGGTGCCTATGCAGATTTGCCTCAGGGTCTTACAGCCGGAATCGGCCTGGCAACCGGTAGCACTGATCCTGTATCCACAAACCAAACTTTAAGCGACGCGTTTGCATCAAAACCCGTTTGGTTGGATTTGGCCTATGCAGGTTGGCATCCTGATTATGCAAAAGGCTTGTTCATTGAAGCAGGCAAAATAAAAAATCCGTTCTTAAGAATAGGAGGGAGCGAATTGATTTTTGACAGTGACGTAACACCTGAAGGTGCAACACTCGGTTTTTCTAGAGCGTTCGGGATTGCAGAGCCTTTTTTTAACAGCGCAGCATTCTTTGTTCAAGAAAGGAGCAGTGCTGATGACTCCTGGCTTTTGGGAATTCAAGGAGGCATAAAACTAACGATAAAGGACGATTTAATTCATATCATTGCGGGGCTTACCTACTATGACCATACAAGAATTAAGGGAAAACCTACATATTATGACATCGAAGATAGTTTCGGCAATTCAGTTGATGAAGTTTTGACGGATCCGGACGATCCGGAGTCTTTGGCTATAAGATACCGAAATGATTACAACCTTATCGAAGGTTTTTTTGAGCTCGGCGGAACAATTGTTAAATTTCCATGGAGTGTGTTTTTTAATTTGGTTTACAACGCCGCTGCTGATGACGACAATTTGGGTTGGCTTCTTGGCGCATCGTTTGGAAAATGTAAAAATCCCTTGGATTTTTCTGTAAATTATTTTTATGAGCATCTTGAGGCGGATGCGACGGTCGGCGCTTTTACCAACTCGGACTTTATCGGTGGCGGAACAGACGGAAAGGGACACCGATGGTCTATTGATTTTCAAGCAGCCAAAGCACTTCAGTTAGGTGTTACTTACTTCTTCAATAAAATTCCAATTGAAAACGGCGAAAATTATCATCGCGGACAATTTGATTTTAAAGTTAAATTCTAAATTCTTTTTTAAGTCTACAAGCCTTCCCTACAATAAAAATATGTTTGTAAACACCCGTTTTTTAATATCCTGCCACTTATGTTAAAGAAGAACCTAAGAACGGGTTTAAAAAACGAGGAGCAAACTATTATGACCTATTGGGGAAAGTATGCGGGACTTATTGCACTGCTGCTTATGTCTGCGTGCAGCAATAAAGCTGATGATGAAAAGTCAGATGCAGAAACCGATTCTTTCGGATCTGACGGTGATACAGATACAGATGCGGATAGCGATGCTGACACCGATGCGGATAGTGATGCTGATGCAGACGCTGACGCTGATACTGATTCTGACGCTGATGCGGATAGTGATGCTGACGCCGATACTGATGCTGACGCCGATACTGATGCCGATGCAGACGCAGACTCAGACGCAGACGCTGATTCTGATTCTGATGCTGACAGTGATGCTGACGGAGATACAGATACAGATACGGCAAGTAATACTGACAGTGACGTAGATACCGGCAGCGATACGAATACAGATACCGATATAGATTCTGATACGGATACAGATACAGACTCGGATACAGATACAGACTCGGATACAGATACAGATACAGATTCGGATACAGATACAGATACAGATTCGGATACAGATACAGATTCGGATACAGATACAGATACAGATACAGACTCGGATACAGATACAGACTCGGATAGCGATTCTGATTCACCGTTTTTTCCGGTTCCGGGCAGTACCAATGTTTGTCCTGATCCGTCTTTGAGAATTCGATTCGAAGGTAAACCGACTTTGGGTTCGTCAGGAACAATACGTGTTTACGACGCAGCCAACCCGGGAAATCCTATCGTTACAATAAACATGGGGACATCCACCATAACCGACACAGTCGGCGGTGCTTCTTTTACATTACCTAGACCGGCATATGTTAGGGGTAACGAGGCAATTTTTGTACTGCCGTCTGCGGGTCTGGGATACGGCAAAACATTTTATATAACCATTGATTCAGGCGTTCTAAGAGCACCGGACGGCACTGCGATTCAGATTTCAGATCCAAATGAGTGGCGCTTTACCACAGCATCCTCGGCACCGTCTGACAAATCGTCTCTCAGAGTTGCGCTAAACCGTACCGGTCAGTTCTGCACAATACAGGGCGCAGTAAATGCATCGAGTACCGGGACAGTTATTTCAGTAGGGGAGGGTGCCTATTACGGTATTGTGTACTTTAAAAGCAAAAACAATCTGACTATTAGAGGCGATGATAGAAACAATACTGTTATAGCAGGAGTAAACAATAACAACCTCAATCCTAGTACAAGAGGCCGTGCGTTGTTCGGAACGGAGAGTCTTTCCGGGCTGATCATAGAAAATATAACTGTTCATAACGAAACTCCTCAAGGCGGTTCGCAAGCCGAAGCATTAGCCCTTCTCAGTTGTGATCAGTGTATAGTGCGCAACACTTCCGTTAAGAGTTTGCAGGATACCTTGCTTTGGTCCGGTCGTATTTACGCTGACAACTGTCTTATTGAAGGAAATGTCGACTACATTTGGGGAAGCGGCACGGCATATTTTAACCGTTGTGAGATAAAAACCGTAGGACGTGCAGGGTATAACCTTCAGGCAAGAAATTCTGCAACAAACTACGGATACGTTTTTGTGGACTCCAAATTAACCTCAGATCCCGGTATTACCGGTGATGTGCTGGCACGCATTGATGTCAGCGCTTATCCGGCAAGCCATGTAGCATACATTAATTGCGAAATGGGAAGCCACATTTCCTCAGCCGGATGGACGATTACAGGAGGCGGCAACACTTCTCAACTGCGTTTTTGGGAATATCAAAGCCGCGATCCCTCTGGAAACCTCATAAATACAAACGGACGTACAGCAGGTTCCAGACAAATATCGGCAGCAGAGGCAGCCTCAATGCGCAATCCGTCAACGGTTCTGAACGGTTGGAATCCTCAATAGTTAAAAGTGCCGAGCTAAACCAAACTCATTCAAACGGGTAAAAGCTAAAGTTAAGCGAGATGCTTTATTAGGTAGACTATATGTGTTATAAAATCTTAGGCGCAAAAAGGAGACCTAAGTAAATGAAATTAACAACCAAAGGTAGATATGGTCTTCGTTTAATGATTGAATTGGCTCTAAATTACGGAAAGGGGCCTATTCTCGTTGACGTTATTGCAAATAACCAAGGCATATCAGCTAAGTACATTCATGTGCTGGCAACATCACTTAGAAATTCAGGAATGGTTCATGCGACTAGAGGTCCTAACGGCGGATATGAGTTGGGACGACATCCCAAGGAAATCAACGTGTTGCAGATTGTTGAAACGCTTGAAGGGAAGAATGCATGGGTTGAGTGTGTAGATGATCAGTGTGCTTGCCCAAGAGCTAATTCATGTGCAGCACGAGATTTGTGGGCTGAAGTGGTAAGTGCGGTGGATGGCGTTTTATCCAACCGAACACTTGCTGATTTGGCAGATGCGCAAAGAAACAAAATGGAAGAAATGACAATGTTTTATATTTAAGAAGAAATACCCCAAATACGATTAACCCAAATACGATTAACCCAAATACGATTAACCCAAATACGATTAACCCAAATACTATTAACCCAAATACTATTAACCCAAATACTATTAACCGCCTTTGTGGATCATTTTGTTATTACAGAATATTTTGGTGTTTTGTAAAAGACCTTCTCGATTTTTTTGGGTTTCTTTTCAGCAACAGCAAGACATTTGGTTTTTAGAGTTCACCGCGAAAAAAAATGAAAACTGAATCACCTTCCGGTTTGAAACTTTCCCAGGTAATCTGTTCTCCGTCACCCTGTTCGACACTTCTTTGAAGAACCTGTCTTCCTGGGCGTATCGACATTTTTTTATCACCTAGGTAAAAAGTACATCCCGAAATCATTTCAGAGAGCAGTGTGAAAAACAATATGAACAAAGCTTTGGTCAAATTATAACCTCACAGTTTGTCATACGGATAAATTGAAGAATTGTGTCCGTCTGACCATTTTACGGCTACAGCATAGTTGCCCATTTTGTTGATCGATATTGGATAAACGCTTTCAGCTATATCTTCCGGTTTTAGGATTTGCTCACCGGTATGCTCATTTACACATAGTGCACAACGACAATGCCGTCTTAAATCTGCGGGAGAAATAATGCGTGACACGTTATTTTGGGTAGTTATGATAATTCCTCTACCTGACTCATAAGTAACTTCAGGAACATTTGTTGACGTGTTTTCAAGTATTGATATTTCTCTTACCAGGGATGCCGCCAATGAATGATATAAGGTAGACACTTCAGAATTAGGTTCAAAAAGAACTGCCGGAATTCCCTGATCACTTGTAACCGTAAGGGTTTCGATAATAGGAATCTCAAGTGTATTTTTGATTCCGTATTGTTCTTGTATTGCCCGCATGGCGCCCTTGCCGAAGGGGAAATGTTTCTCCTTGCAGCCCTTACAAATAAAATAACTCATATTTTCTACCGCTGCCAGTACAGGAACCTTTACGGTCTCAAACATCTGTATTCCTTTTACTACATCCACAAGGCTGAGCTTTTGAGGTGTGGTTACAACCACTGCTCCTGTAAAGGGCATTTTTTGGGTTAGAGTAAGTTGAATGTCCCCTGTTCCCGGAGGCATATCAACTATTAGATAGTCAAGCTCTCCCCAATCAGTTTCGCCGGCCAATTGTGAAATGATTCCCGAAACCATAGGACCTCTCATTACGGCTGCTTTGTCGGGATCGGTTGCAAAGCCGAAAGACATCAATTTGACACCGTTAAATTCTACCGGTGCTATGAGATCTCCATGTCTGTACAATCCGTCAAAATCTGTCTTTACCAAGGTCGGTAAACTGGGACCGTAAATGTCAGCGTCCAAAAGCCCCACAGAAGCCCCGCTTTGAGATAAAGCAAAAGCAAGATTTACAGCTGTCGTTGATTTGCCGACTCCTCCCTTACAGCTGGAAACCGCAACAATTCGAGCAACCTTGGACAATCCGTTAAGTTCTGATTTTTTTGCCGCAGGACGAGGCTTTGCTGACATATTAACCTCTACAGACTTTACCCAATCAAGAGCACCTACAGCCTCTTCACACAAATTTTTAAAACTTGCTTTTAAAGGGCAAGCCGGAGTTGTCAATTCAACTGTAAAAGAAACTTTACCGTCATTCACAGAAAGGTTTTTCACAAACCCCAACGACACGATATCTTTATTTAAATCCGGGTCTATAACGGATGTCAGAGCATTTAAAACTTCACTATTTGTATCTCTCATTCATAACTCCTGTAAAACTCTTCATGTACTGTCTACGCAAATAACAATACTTAACAAGAAAGGGTACTAAATATATTCACTACAACACTCTTCAAGATACATAACATATCATTAGAAGCTTTTCTCATATCTTATTGATAAATAGTTTATTTCTCAAAATGAAGCAAAATAGGCAAATTGATGTAAGACAAGGGTTTAAACCATACAGCAACCGCACGCCTGCGTTGAGTTTTTATAATGGGATTAACCCGCCGGCTACATTTTGGTTTTATTCTGATCAGGACTTCTGAGACGGAAACTAAATAGCGAAATACTATCTGAACGTCTTTAATAACTGCCGGTAAAAAAAGGATTTATAATAGAAATGTTTTCTATTGTCTGCTTATGATTGAGATCTTCTGTGTAAACTGTTTTGCATCCGGCATCGTTTGCTGCGGCCACAATCAATGCATCCCAGAAGGAGATGTTATTTAGAATAGAAATGTCAGCTGCTTTGCGAATAAGCGGTGATGTTACAACTACTGTTTCGATATTTTCCAAAGGAACAAGCAGTGCCTTGGCATCCAAAGGATTGATGCCTAATTTTTGGGTAATCGTTACATAGAATTCCTGAAGAACTTGGGTAGACAGTACTCCGTTATTTCTGAAGGCAATTTCCTTCAGTAAACTTCTTGCTGCAGTTTGTTTTGTAGGATCGCAAGTATCCACACTGTACACCAGAATATTGGTATCAATAAACACCTTAGAGGTCATAGATGTCTTCTCTTGCCCACTTATAACCATTGGAGTTGATTTTAAGGGAATCAGAGAGGGAAAGAAATTCCCCAACCCAATTCTCTTTTGATAACCCAATTTTCTGTTCCAGCATCTGCCGGATCAGCGCATTGAGAGAGAGATTGTGTTTCCTTGCATATTCGCGGCTCTGCCTAAGTGTTTTTTCGTCAATAGACAAAGTAATATTGGGCACTGGTAATGCCTCCGTTTTTTACACATTATATGTGTACACATATAATGTGTAATGTCAATGTCTCACCTCGCATTTGTTTGAAAACTCTATCTTATTATAAAAGGTTGCATTGTCCGATTTTAAGAAGTTCATAGGCTCGAGTAAGGCAACTATCCGGCACGCCTATCGCTCTTTTAATAGCAATATCCAATGCCAAAGGATTCGGATTGTTTCTAACGGCTTCTTTTGCAGCTTTGGCCTCTTTTCGACCGACAAAGAAAGGCGTAACAGGAATTGGAAAATCTGAACCGTGGATGAGCTTGTCAAATGGGCGTTCCAGCTCAACATTATATTTTTTTTTCAACAATTCAGGGTTAAGCAGCTCCTTGAGATATTTTGTTCGCCAATAATTTGCCAAGGCAGATGTGTCACCAAAACAATTGCCATAAGATGCCGTTAACTTGAGAAACGAACCGAACGTCTCTTTTAGATGAAATCTGCCGGCTGATCCGGCATGAGCTGCAATAAGGGTTACACCTTCGTCCAATAAAAGTCTGTATCTTTGGGGATCGCCGAAGGATTGTTTTAGTACAGGAATGGTGTGCTCATAGCCTGTGTGTAACAGTAAGGGCAATTTCAGCCGAACTAACGTTTGATAATAAGGAACCAGGTCTTTGTCTCCGGGATCAAACCCGTGAGAATTTGGAAGAAGTTTGACCAGAACTGCCCCGTTTTCTTTAACCATTTCAAGTTGTTCTAAAGCATCAGGGCGATACGGATGTACAGAAGCTCCAAACAAAAATTCTTTGGGATGTCGACCGCAGACATTATAGGCATAATGATTGGGAACATACATATAGGAGAGCTTTTTATTGAGAGAACCGTTCTTTTGATATACCTCATCAAATGCTAAAACTACTGCTCGATCCAGCTCTGATTTAGCAACCATAGAAGCAGTTACTGCTGCGTATAAAAGCTCTCTATCCTCATCTGTTTCAGCGCATCCAAGTCCTAAACGCATAGACAAAAACGGCTTTATTGATGACCTCAGCCACCCTAGACGAGTATAACCGCCGCTTTTTTTAGACAAGCATATTAAATGGACATGACAATCAATCTTCATCTACCTCTCAAACTAACTGACAATATCTTTTTTGTACAGTCGGCTTAAATTGAGATAAAGAAATCTATGCTTTCATTTCAACACAAAAGATTATTGCATCGAGATTGGATTCCATGCATTCTCCCCTTGTTGGAGCTGAATAATGAAAAAACTCGGCATACTAAGGCGTAACCATTGAAAATAACAGCAAATATGGTGACGATTTTAAGAATTGTTCTAATGCCGATTCCGGGATATCTTCTCTATGGTAACGAGACAAGTCTGTTAGCAGCGTTATTTTGTATCATTGTTTTGGGGCTGACAGACCTGCTCGACGGAATTATGGCAAGAAGAGAGGGAACTACCGTCCTTGGAGGACTTCTTGATCCTATTGCTGACAAAATCTTTATCGCTGTCATCTATCTTCCATTAACAGATCGCGGTATTATTCCGGCATGGATTACTGCGGCTATTTTTGCCAGAGACTTTGCGGTAACAGCTTTGAGAACGGGTCTTTCTCTTCGCAATGCTCCCATGAGAACTGCTGTTTTGGCAAAATATAAAACCGCAATACAAATGACCGGTATAGGGTATGTTGTTCTTTTTATGGCACACCAATCCGATCCTAATGCTTTTTTGGTTTGGTTCGCTGTGACAATACCGATTGTTATGTCTATTTCATTGATTCTCTATCGTTTGGTAAAAAGGAAAAAGCACGGACTGAGAAGCTTTACATTATTGGGATTGTCTGTTTTTTGCGTTTTAACTCGCGTGTATCTTGGACCTGACTTAGCCTCGAAAATTATTGTTTATTGTATCGGCCTGCTTACAATTGTCAGCGGCTTTTCCTATTTTCTTGATGCGTTTTCAGCAGTAAAGACCAATCCTTGGAAACTGAATGAGATTTACAGTTTCTTGATAGAAGGAATACTGCTGCCGTCGCTTTTCGTATTTCTACTTTACCAATATCATTCTCCATTTGTAAGCGCAGCAGTAATTGCGATTGTTACATTGGAATTAGCAACAGGAGGACTTGGAAACTTATTGGCAGACCGGAATAGGAGTATTGATTTTCGTATTGTTTTCATAAAGACGGCATTGCAATTGCTTGCAATTTCTGTTTCTATTGCAGCTTCTTTCTCGTTTGCATCAAGGACAATAGGTATTGCGGCCATGGGGGTTGCCTTGGCAACAAGTGCCGCATATGGCATATTTGCTTTTTATAAACACAGGAACAGTTATCTTTCTGCAATTTAGAAAAAGGTGACAGTTGCATGACAGCAAGATTTTGATTATGTGTCAGAGTGACGGAAAAAAGGGCGGAAAGCCGGCCCGTCCGTGAAGGAGAACCAGTGCATAAAGACAGCCAGATTCGAATAGGTATAGATCTCGGAGGAACGAAAATGGAGGGCGTTGTGCTCTCCGGACCGAAAAGTGATCCCGAAGTGCTATTGAGACAGAGAATTCCAACTGAAGTACAAGGAGGAAGAGAGCACATTACTGCCAGACTAGTGGGCTTTATCACAGGACTGGTAAAGGAATGCGGTTTGTCATTCCCGGTTCCTATTGGTGTCGGCATGCCCGGCAGCGTTACCCCCAAAGGTTTGGTTAAAGGGTCAAACGCAGTATGTTTAAACGGAACCACTTTTCATAGGGACGTTGCCGAACGTTTGGGACAGCCGATAGCATTTGCTAATGATGCCAATTGCTTTGCTTTAGCCGAAGCGGTAATGGGGGCGGGTAAAGGACACTCTCTTATTTTTGGAATTATAATGGGCACCGGTGTGGGCGGAGGTCTTGTTATAGACGGAAAGGTAAGAGAGGGCATTCAGGCTATCGCAGGAGAGTGGGGGCATATGATTCTTGAACCCGGCAGCGATCGCATATGTCATTGCGGCAAAGCGGGTTGTGTTGAAACCTATCTGGGAGGACCTTGGATCGAGGGTCATTATAAACAACTGAGCGGCAAATCTGCTAAGCTTCTTGAAATTGTCTCTCGTAGAAAAGAGGGAGACGAAGCTGCCGAAGAATGTGTAAGAACCTGGCTTGATCACTACGGAATGGCTGTTTCCAATCTTATCAACATCCTGGATCCGGATATTGTTATATTGGGCGGAGGTGTATCTAAGTCAGATTGTCTCTATGAAGAAGGCAGCAAATACGTAGAAAAATATTTATTTTCCGACGAACTGCTTACTCCTATTGTCAGACACACTTTCGGTGATTCTGCCGGAGTATTCGGAGCAGCCTTTCTCGTTTAGTTTGTCATTCGACCTTGTTGCTGTACTTCTTCAAGGATAGAGTTACGTTATGATGAAACCGCGTATTCTTGTAGTTCATCGGCGTTCTGCCTATACAGATATTGTATCTGATGACGGCAATCCCGAAATAAAGAAGATGATTTACGAAAAACATCCTCTGGTAGACGGATTGGTTACAGCTCACGAAGTTCACACGGCCTCTATGAAACTTGTAAAACGAGCTTTGGTTGAACGTAAAATACCTCATACTTGGCGTCATCATATCCACGATGTGGATACATCAGAATTTGATATGGTGGTTACAGTGGGAGGTGACGGAACAGTTTTACATGCATCTCATTCGATAGATAAGACTCCGATACTCGCTGTAAATTCTGCTCCGGGCAATTCTGTGGGTTTTTTTACTTGCACTGATGCTTACGGATTCGGCAGCACGTTGGATAGAATAATAAATAAAGAGCTTAAGCCCTCTTGCCTTAGTCGTATGGAAGTAAGGGTTAACAAAAAAGTAGTTACTGACAGAGCACTCAACGATGTATTGTTTTGTCATGACTGTCCTGCTTCTACTACCAGATACATACTTTCGTACGAAAATATCTTTGAAAATCAGATGTCTTCCGGAGTTTGGATAGCCACAGCTGCCGGTTCAACTGCTGCAATTAGAGCTGCCGGCGGTAAGAAAATGTCACCGACATCTCGCCGACTACAATTTCGGGTACGAGAACCCTATCCTTCCGGCGGATTATCCTTTCAGACTATACCGACTGCTGTTAGAGGTTTTATTTCTTCCAAACAAATACTAACTATTTACTCAAAAACTGAAAGTGCAAAATTATATGTAGACGGTCCTCACGTAGCGTTTTCTGTCAGTTTTGGAGACGAAGTTACCCTTTCAAACGCAAACAGACCCATATATTTATACATGATAGGAAAAAAATAGGCTTTTTTTGCCTTGATCCTTATTTGCGGACGAGTACAATACCGCCTCCTGGAACCCGAATTGCCGGGTAAATAGCGTCGCCAGGACGCAGGATGAAGAGGTTGAAATGTACGCAGTGATCGCAAGCGGCGGCAAACAATACAAAGTCTCTCAGGGAGATAAGGTTCGCGTAGAAAAACTCGAAGGCACAGTGGGTACCAAGGTGGTATTCGAGCAAGTATTGATGGTCGGCGCAGGGGACGGCTCTAAAATCGGTACTCCTTTAGTAAAAGGAGCAAAAGTGGAAGCCGAGATTCTTAATCAGGGAAGAGCCAAGAAGATTGTTGTCTTTAAGTTTAAAAGACGCAAAAAATTTCGAAAAAAAGCCGGACACCGACAGCCCTACACTGAGCTCAAGGTAACCCAGGTTTTGGGATAGAGGAGTTAAGCTATGGCACATAAAAAAGGACAGGGATCGTCTCGAAACGGTCGTGATACAGAGGGCAAACGCCTGGGCGTAAAACGATTTGCCGGTCAGAGTGTTTTGTCAGGAAACATTATTGTAAGACAACGCGGCACCAAATTCCATCCTGGAAAAGGTACAGGCGTAGGTCGAGATTATACTATTTTTGCAACGCAAGACGGTATTGTCGACTTTGTCGAGCGAATGGGGCGTCGCTATATCAATGTTATAAGTGCTCCTGCAGCAGAGTAATCTGCTTAAAACTGCCTGTAAAACGGTACGTTTGCGATAAAGCCGCTCGCCTCGTCAAACATAGGACGAAAGCGAGGATGTTATTTGTGCGTCGAGTGGCAACTCCCCATGGTTGCCTTTTTTCTATTTAAAATTAACATCGGTCAGTTAATTCTCAAGGACAGCCTATCAGTATTGTTTTTAAGTCTGATTCTCGATTGAACTCGATTGTGAATTGGCATTATTGTCTAAAACAATATACGGCTTAGATTGATTGTTTTGTATTGTCGGCTATATACCAACTGTTAGGGTATTGAATTAATAGGTGTCTGTTAATTAGAAATTACTATTTGTAAGAGGTTCTAAATGCCGCAGGAACATATTTTGGTTATTTTCGGCGCTTCAGGTGATTTGGCTGAAAGAAAGCTTATTCCGGCTTTGGCCTCGCTTTATAGAAAGAAGCTGCTTCCTGAAGGAACCCGTGTTTTGGGTGCAGGTCGTAAAGCTCATGATGATAATTCTTTTAGGGAGCATATAAGAAAGCTTTCGTTACCTGATGCAGATGAGCGATTTCTAAGTCTGTTGCACTTTGTTTCTATTGATACTTCCAGTTTTGAGTCATACGGTTTGGTTAAAAATAAGTTGGAACAACTTTGGAATAAACGAGAAACCGCACCTCGAAATGCAGTTTTCTATCTTTCGACACCTCCTGAATTGGGTGTAACTATTCCAAGCTTTTTGGCAGGACACGGACTTCATCTGCAAGATAACGGTTGGAGACGACTTGTTTTGGAAAAACCGTTTGGCAAAGACTTGGTAACGGCACAAAATCTTAATCGATATTTGGCAGAACATTGGAGGGAGTCTCAGATATTTCGAATTGATCATTATTTGGGAAAAGAGACAGTTCAGAATCTGTTAGTATTTCGTTTTGCCAATGAAATTTTTGATTCTTTGTGGAATCACCGATATGTGGATTATGTGGAAATTATAGCTGCTGAGAATTTGGGAGTGGAAAACCGGGCCGGATATTTTGAAAATGCAGGAATTGTAAGAGATATGATCCAAAATCATTTGCTGCAAGTTTTGGCAATTACCGCAATGGATCCCCCGCTCTCTTTTAATGCAGATTCTGTTCGTTATGAGACTATGAAGATTTTTAAGAGTCTTCGTCCGATGAGTGAAGAGTCCTTGCTTGATGATGTTGTATTAGGTCAATATACTGCCGGTAAAATCA
>CAYWLQ010000146.1:0-14646 GCA_964458775.1 uncultured Myxococcales bacterium
AAGAAGGTACTCGTTTTATTTTCTTCAAAAGGCTTAAGCATAATCGAAGAATCATCAGACTGAAATGTAATAGGTGTAGTATAGGTTCCGTACAAAAGAATCGAACCGTCCTCAAGGATATAATGTGAAAGATTGAACAGGTTTTCTATTCGCCTTATAAAGACAACATTTCCGTCTTTGTTATATCGAAGCAACACATTTATCGGCGTGTCGATTTCAATGGATATCGGAGTATCCCCTGTTTCAAATTGCACATCCGTATCTACTTTGCATTTCAGAACAATATCCTCATCCTCTGCAAGTATGCTTACGCATTTGTTTCCATCTATTTTGCGTGTCCATTCTATCTCACCTTCGTCGGAGAATTTGAAGATCACAAGCCCTTGTTTTTCATATTCAAGTCGACCGATTTGTCCGATTTCACTATGTTCGATTAACAAAGCTGCGCCTTTAGGTATTTGACCCAAAACAAAAAGTCCTCTGCTGTTCGGATATATTGATTGTATTGCAAAGTCTCCTGAAGCTGCGGTTTCATACTTGAAAAAAATATTCCAAAGGGTTTCACCCGCTGCGTTCGTCTTGGTTACAAATGATTGAGCGGCATTGCTTGCATTAAAAGAAAAGTCTTGAGCCCTGTTTCCGTCTCCGATTGTAACGGAAGTGTCTCGCGCAAAAGTCGGTACATAACCGGACGTATACAGGTAGTCATCCGTTGCTTTTGCATGAACTATTTCGGCCTTACTCACCTTCTCAGTACAAAGAGGTGTTTTAGGCGGCTGCTCATCTTTGGTGTCGGATCCTGTGTCAGAAATTTCTGTATCAGACTCGTTATCCAAGACAGATTCACTGTCCGTACTTGCTTCTATATCGTTTGTTTCTTTGTCTCTAGTGTCAGAGGTGTCGTTTTTATTATCTGTGTTAACAGAAGCTTTTTCATTCGTAGCTACATTACAGGCAAGCGGGATTACAAAAAAGAGCTCACATAATAATGCAGTCTGTATGGTATTTGCTATTCTCATTTTTTCTCCCATCTGTAGAGCCACTAAGCGGATTGAAAGTAAACATTATTAAGCCAGCAAGATACATACCACCCCACCCCCACCCACCCCCTCTTTTAAAAGACAATTAAATCTGAAGTATACCAATCTCCACCGACAAAAAATCGACTCAATTTGTGCTGTATTGCTTCTCGCTATGCAATTTTTGCATATGTCAGCTATTACCGGATAAGCTGCTTCACCTTAAATTAAAGCCTAATACAATGCCGACTGACCGGTATATTCATAAAGATAGTCTCTTCATTAGTGGACAACTAAATCAGTTTTTGGTCCCATTATAATTATTCGAGTGTTATATACTTGAGTATCAAGAAAGGATAAGGGAAATGAAATCAAATATTATTACTTTTCCATGCACTTTCGCACTGATAATGATTTTGGTTGTACCTATTTCAGCTTTTGCAAATAAACAAGACGAACAAAGAGCTACGGCGGCTTTTCAAAAAGGAATCGATTTATACAAAAAAGGCAATATGGAAGGAGCTGTAAAGGAGTTTCGCAGGGCAGATGCTTTAAAACCTTCCTGGAGGCTGCAATATAATATCGGCCAATGCGAAGCAGCGCTAAGAAGGTACGGACTCGCCATTGAGGCATTTGAACAGTATTTGGGACAAGGCGGAGATGAAGTTCCTAAAGACCGACAGGATGAGGTACTAAAAGAGCTGGATCGAATGAGACGTATGGTGGGAACCGTTGTGGTAAAAGGACAACCCGGAGTAGATATTTATGTCGATATCATCAAACACGGCAACACAGCAAACAAACCTTCTTTTCAGATCACAGCCGGAATAGAACACGAAATATCCTTTTATAAAGAAGGCAAAAAACTGGGTTCTGTAAATCTTGTAGTTTCCGGCGGACAGGTATTAGAAGTACCGGTAAACGCCAAGGGACCTGCCGATTTTTCTATCAGCACACCGGATTCAAGCAACTCTATAACACAGTCCCCCACTCCTCCCACACCGCCGGCTATCTTGATTCCTGAGTCTGAACCTCAATACGAGAATATGCGACAGATAAAGACCGCTCTAAGAGAGAGAAGAATTACCAAAGCCCAGTATCAAGAATTTCAAAAACAGATTCGTGCCAATCGTCAAGCCGAATATGATGCAATCAAGGCCGACCTGAAAGCAGGAAAAATAACCGAACGTGACTACAACATCAAAATAGCCGCTTGCCGAAAAAAGTATGAGGGTGATTAAGTTATTTGCAAGCCGATTGTCAAAACGGTTTGTGACGGTAAAGAAGAACTTGCTGTTATTCTTCTAAACATTCCCATTTTAATTTACCAAACAGAGTCAGAGAAAAGGCATTCGCTGTTTTTTTAAATAATATCAATCCGATCCGCTTAGGGGGTAAGAGTTCGATCTGGGTAAGAGTTCGATCTGTTTTTTCTAATAATATCAATCCGATCCGCTTGGGGGGTAAGAGTTCGATCTGTAAGAGTTCGATCTGGAGTAATAGTTAGATCTAGTAAGAACTCGATCTGATACCGCAACTTTTAGTGCTGAAAGTCTCTTCAATAGCGGATACTTGGTTTGCTTCAGCACCGTTTAAATTGCTGCTAAGGTTTCTTTGTTGATTTTTCAGCTTTTTCGATGCGCTTCATAGCATTTTGCGCGGTTTTTCTAACCTTTGATTCACTGTCATTCAAAGCTTGTTTTACAACGTCTTTTACTTCCGGATTTAGCGGTGCGATCTTTGCGAGATCAGCTATCACGTTGTTACGAACATCCCATTTATCCGAACCTGTCAGCTTGATCAAATTCGGAACTGCATCAACTGCTACCGTTCCAAAAAGACCGAGAACGCCTGAAATATTTTTTATCAGCCGAATATCCTCAGAATCGAGCGCATCTATCAAAACAGGAATTACTTCGGGGCCGATAGATTTGAGAGCCATTTTTATGGAAACAGAGATAGATTCTTCCTTTTCACCAATTTCCGGAACAAAACTCAGGTTTTTTGTTGTACTATCTTGCCTTAGTGCGTCAATTAAAACTGAAGCAGCCGGCATTCCTATTTGTCTAAGAGCATTCCTTGCATCTCTTCTCACCCATTTACTACTATCAGCAAGCAACAATATTAAGCCATGAACAGCTTCTGAATCATCAATTTTCTTTTCTCCTGCAACCGTTGCTGCTTTTTGTCTAACCCGCCAATCTTCGTGGCTCAGCAACTCGATTACTGTTGATTCATTAGCCTTATTGAGTGATTTGATAAGCTGCGTTACGGCATTGCGATGCTGATCGGTTTCCGGTGCATCAGGGTTTCCGCTTTCAAATGTAATATTGCGCTTTGCGTAATGAATCTGGAGATACCTATCAAAATATTTCTTTAGCTTTGCAGAGATCAGGTCTGATTCGTTGTAGATATTCTTTTTCTGTTTAGGGTCCTTTTTATTATCATATAACTCAAAGAACTTTGAGGAAAAATCGTAAAAGAGTGAATATTGATCGTAAACAAGGGCACTTCTCGTTCCATAGTGGCCGAAGATCTCAACAACTACAGCACCGTCAGTTTCTTTCATCATCGGACCAATGTTTTCCTGAAGACGGGTAACTGCATATTGTTTCAGCGTATCAGGCCCATTAAGAAACAACCACGGATAAATATAAATAAGCGAGGTGGGTTTAGTAATTTGTGTTCCTTTCATTCCTGGAACCCGAATCAGCAGCAACACATGATTGGATACATCATAGATAGAATGATGGCCTACCTTTCCATGCTCGTTAAGTTCTTCACCGTGATCTCCGTGAATTATAATGATTGTTTTATCGAGCAATCCTTCTTTTTTTACATGCTCAATGAGGCGAGAAATAATGCCGTCCACGTAGCGTATTTCTTGTCGATACCTGTCCAAGATTGTCTCTTTTGGCATATCGTCGAAATGATGGAGGTAGGGAGTATGCGGGCTACTAAAAAAGACCCATCCGAAAAACCTTGCATCGCTTTTTGCTCTCTTTGAAATAGCCTTCATTGCTGATTGCAGCACCTGTTCATCTTTTTCATTGTCTTCGACATCTTTAAAACGGGAGCTGAATCCGCCGAGAAGATATTTGTATCCTCCTCCTCCGCTATAGGGACGCCAGAAATTGTCATACCCAATTTCTGACAACAAACCCGGTGCGGTCGGAAGGTTTTCGTCCAAGTAACCATCCCAACGAGGGTCTCTTAAGTGAACGCCGCTGGCAGAAGGATACATCATCCGAAATAAACTGGAGAAAGACTGCACCGTATAAGAGGAACCGGAGTACGCACGAGTAAATACAAATGCACTTTCATCTTCGGCAAATTTCGCCAAGTTAGGTGTTAGATTTCTCTCTTTGTTGCCAAAGGAGGTTTCTTGAAAACGGGTTGCTTCAATGGAAATATTAAGAATGTTGTAATCTTCAAGACTAAAATCATTGGGCAAAGAAGGCATATTACTATACTTCTTAAATCGTTCAACTCCATCAGGATCAGAATTTACTATGATGATATTGTCTTTGCTAATAAAGGACAGCGGCGATCCTGTTTCTACATATTGAGCCGCATATTGTCCTAGTACAGTAAACCGAAGAAAAATCGGCTCTGCACTTAGTGCAAAACTGCTTCGTCCCAAGGCAATCAGTACAAAGACGACGACAAAAGCTGCTCCCACAACAACCTTTTTCTCAGCAATAATAGAAAAAATACGCAAAGTTGAAAAATATGCTGTTCCTGAAAGACCGGCGTGCAACAATAAAAAACTGATTTGCAGTACACTAAGATGCAGCGTCGGATAGGCATCATAGTAAACTAAATAATTGGCAATATTTAAAAGTGCAAATGCGCTAATTGAAGCAATTGGAGTTACAAAACGCACCAATGCAGTGAAGAATCGATTTTTTCCAATCGGCCCGATGTCATACATGCCGATAATCCACCATGTCAAAAATAGAAACACAAATACATAAATTAAAATAAACGGGATATATCCACTGAAGCGATTGTATTCTATTAATGTTTTATAAGCCCATCCGACGCCGGTAGCAAGGCAAAGAATAGAGCTTGCTAAACAGACCGTATGAAATAGTCTTTTGCGAGACGCGATCACCGCGAGAGCTGAGAGCACTGTTTGCGATACAAGAATGGGCCACAGGTATTGTACGATTCCGAATGATTGGAGCATCAGCATCCGAAAAGCGTTGAGAGGGTTTATCCACAGCAAATCAAAGGGCGTCTGAAATGTCTCAAACATTGCAATAATGAGCAGCACAAATGGCAAAACACCTATAAACACAATTTTTGATTTGGGAGATAAGTTATTAGAGGTCATATCTGATACTAGATCAGTAGCATCTTGTTTTTGAGATGAGAGAAACTTCATATTTAAACTTTCATATCGGCCAATCCAACCGATTCAATCACAGATCACTGATACTGATACTGATACTGATACTGATGATGATAAGCGATACATAATAACGGTTCTCTTACTTTATTTATTTAGAGTTTGTCCACCTGAAAAAATATAAATGAGATTCCGATAAAACTTGATTTTAATATCAAATACTGATGCACCAAAGACCTGATACTAAACCAACCACAGTGTAAAAAAACTAAAAGAATCCTATAGGATCAGACCTTATGTTATTGACAAATGCGAATTGTTCAGCAATCTATCAACTCGACCATTGCGCTAAACAGATATGTTTACAATGCATTACATTGGCGGGTATTTACGATATTGATGTATTGATAGAAAGGTAACTTTAAAAAATGACAGGGTCGACAAAACAATCTAATAGAGATATCTTTATTGCAGTATTCCTTATCGGTCTCCTCTGCTTGATGGTTGAACTTATTCAAGTGAGAATGATGTCTTTTTTTCTCGGTAGCGTAAGCAACTTTCTTGCGATTCCTATTGCTTTATTAGGCCTTGCCCTTGGTTCTCTTTATTGTCATTTTTTTTACAAGGGCGATAAAAACAAACTTATAGAGATCGCATCCCTTCTTGTTTATCCGGTTTTACTTGTCACATTTTTTTCGTTTTTTTTCGTTGCCAATACTTTTTTCAGTCATATTCACGTTACAAAATCCAACCCGGCACAGGATGCTTTTAGGGTAGTTGTTTATTCTGTGTATTTCTTACCGGTTTACATGACATTCGGTGTGTTATTTTCTACATACTTTAGTATTGCCTCTCATATGATAGGTCGTCTTTATTTTTTTGATCTGGTGGGAGCCGGTCTCGGATGTCTTATTACATCATTAATGTTCACCTATGCCGATTTGCCGCCGGTTATTACATTGTTGTTGCTTTGCTCACTATTCTTGCTGCTTCAGACCAAAACCAAATACAAAACAGTTGTCGTTACCGCAGCAACAATTTCTTTCGCCATTATCCAGGCTCTAACTTATGTGGGTGTTGCGTTTAAAGAGCGCCCTGATCCCCAAACAATTGCATCAACTCTTTTCGGCAAGTCATCCACAACAGGTGTTGTGGAAATTGCATCCAAATGGAACCATCTTACAAGAACCGGACTGTTTCGTAACCACGTCAATGATATGCAAACTGAACGAGCAAGCTTTGTAATCGTTCAGGATGACGGAATAAGCAATGTCAGTCTTATTAAATACGACCCAGCAGTAACCTCTGAACAACTCAAAAAATCTAGAATCCATCATGCATTTCCCCAATTACTCGGTCGAAATCCGGATAACATATTGGTTATGTTTGCCGGTGCCGGCAAGGATATGATCTATCTTGACGCTATGTCAGAGGGCAAAGCCAACATTACCGGTGTAGAGCTCAATGATGCAGTTAGAGAGATGGCTCTGCATCCGGCAGCTTTTATGACCAATATTGACCACTTTTTAAAAAAACCTAACATTAATCTTGTCATTAAAGAAGGTCGCGATTTTCTCAACAATGATACCAGTAAATATGATTTAGTTTTAGTGGCCACCAATGGAGCAGTTCACGCCAACCGTACCGGTCATAGTCGAAAATATCTGGACACTTATGAAGCAGTTCGCTCCTATCTTGACCATATTACTCAAGACGGCATGATTATTTTTGTCAACCAACCCATCGAACGAAAATTGGAAGCGTTTCGCCAACTATTTGAAGAGCGCAACATCGGGGATTTTTCAAAATGTGTTTACGCATTCGGACTCCCCGGTGGTTCAAGATCTTTACAATCTGCTGTAATACAACTTCGCCCCTTTACTGAAAAAGAAATAGCTATAATGGAAACTCAGGTAAAGAAGCTAAATCCTTCCTTTAAAACTTCATATGACCCATTCGGCTCCGAACTAGACTATTTTAAACCTTATGTAACACAGACGGCGGCAGAGCGCGGTGAATTTTTAGTAACAGATGACCGCCCGTTTACACGTAAAGTTGAACTGGCCGGTTTTTCTCTCTTTCCGGGAAAAGATAAACTCTCAGATCTTCTTTATTCATCTGACTGGATTAAAATTTTTACCTGTCTCATGTTTATGATGGTATCTATCATTGTTATTTTGCTTATGCGCTTTGCCGGAAAGCCCGAGGGACGATTACCGATGTTATGGCTCCTTTACTTCTTCGTTTCCGGCATATCCTATATGGGTGTACAGATAGGTCTCATAGGTAAAACAGAACTTTTCGTCGGAAATCCGCTCTATGCAGTGGCGGTTATTTTGGCTGTCTTCCTTATATCCAATGGCATAGGAGCCTATCTTCAGGAAAACAAAAAAGTAATGAGAGGTCTTAAAACTCTCATTCTGCTTTCAGCGGTTACTGTTATTTGGGGTGTTTTCTGTGTAGGGCTTATGAATCGCTACATGCTTTCCATTCCTATGGTGCTAAAAGTGCTGGCTGTGATTGTAGCCGTAATGCCGTCCGGAATAGTACTAGGTATGTTTTACCCATTAGGTGTAGCCACTCTGGTAGAAAACGGAAAAGAAGAAACCGTTCCAATTACCTATGGTGCTTCCACTTTATCCTCAGTACTCGGTTCGTCGCTCGCCACAACTCTACTTACCAATGTAGGCTTCTCCACTATCATTATTGCCGGAGCAATAGGATACGCTTCAGTAGGTTTAGTTTACACTGCCGCAAAAAAGTATTCACTCTAAGATAAATATCAGTTTTAAGAGCGTATATATTAATCCTGAAACAACCGGCTCAGAAAAAAGCATCCTCTGTTTTTTCTAATAATATCAATCCGATCCGCTTGGGGGGTAAGCGGGGTAATCGGAAGCAACAAAAATTTTCAGCACTTGAGGTGTCTTCTGTTCAAAAGGCGCTATAATTCACTGACATGAATGTTGACCTTAACAAGACAGGGAAATTTACCCTTAGTGATTTATCTCCTGAAGAGCTTTCAAAGTTGCATATTCTAAAACGGGTTGATGTAAAATCGCTTTGGGGGATTATTAGAATGTGTCCGGTTAGAGAGTTGGATAAAGGTGAAATACTGTTATCTATTGGGCAAATCAATAGAACCATGTACATCCTATTGGAAGGCCAATTGAGCGTACATCTATCCAATCCTGACAATGAACCGATAGCCTTTTTAGAAACCGGACAAACAGTGGGAGAGGTATCGGTTATTGAAAGCAATTCTCCGTGTGCCTATGTTATAGCCTCAAAACCGTCTAGGCTTCTGGCAGTGGATGAAAGTGCCTTTTGGACAATAGTCGAAACATCACACGCTTTTGCCGCCAATATGCTTCATCTTTTGACCGCAAGACTTAGGGACAATAATACAAAAATAGAAGACGGCCTTAATCGACGTCGAGTTCTTGAAAATGAGGTTTTAGTGGATGCTCTCACCGGTCTCAGAAACAGGCGATGGCTTGATCAAAACCTTCAAAGAATTACAAGAAGACATCAGATTGCCTCTATACCGCTCTCTATTATCATGCTTGATGTCGATCATTTCAAAAACTTCAACGACAACTTTGGACATGCAGCAGGAGATCGAGTTCTCAAAGCAACAGCAGAAGTTATTGCCTCAAAGCTTAGGCCTACTGACATGTCGGCCAGATACGGAGGTGAGGAGTTCTGCATAATATTGCCGGGTACACCTCTACAAGGAGGTGTTGTAGCGGCCAACCGACTAAGAGAAACCATTGAAAAAACAACAGTTGTTTGTAACAACGGAAAAACCTTGCCCACTGTAACAGTATCTTTAGGATTGGCTTGCCTTTCTGAAGACGAAGACGAAACCTCATTGCTGTCCCGTGCGGATTCCGCTCTATACAAAGCAAAATCCAACGGTCGCAATCGAGTTGAAACCTAACGCACGTTTTCTAAGAAGATTTGTAAGTAACAGGATCTCAATTTATCAAAATCACCTGACTCATTTTTAAAAGACAAATCCCCTTAGTGTTTTTCTTTGGACCTGTAATCATTTTTTAGATATCACTCTAATTATGAACACCAAATCAATATTGCAACATATACGCAATTTCATGTCATCTAACGGGTTATCGGCATATATCATTCCTTCATCAGACCGTCATCAAAACGAATATGTTCCCAAATGTTGGAGAAGAAGGGAGTTTGTAAGCGGCTTTACAGGAAGCGCCGGTGATTTGCTGGTAGGCAAAGATTTTTCAGGACTTTGGACTGATTCCAGATATCATTTGCAGGCAGAGCAACAACTAAAAGGAACAGAAATAGTCTTGTTTAAAAGCGGCTTACAAGATGTTCCTTCAATGAATGAATATATTGCCCAAAAACTGTCGGCAGGTGATGCTGTAGGTCTTGATCCCAATCTTTTTTCACACAATGCAGGAATGAAATTGACTAAAGACTTGGGCTCAAAAAGTATTAAAATCAAATATATTCTAGAAAATCCTGTGGATACCTTTAGTAACCATAATGAAGATATACCGTCCAATATTATTACGCCCCATCCGGATATTTTTTCCGGAGAGAGCATAATTTCGAAATTGGCTAAAACAAGAGAAATCATGGCCAAATTCGGCTCCGATGTTTTACTTGTAAATACTTTGGATTCTGTTGCATGGGTATATAATATTCGAGGCACAGATGTGCAATACAATCCGGTAGCTATCGGATACGGCGCAATAGAAACAAACACAGCATATCTTTTTGTTGCTAAGGAAAAAGTAACTCAAGCACTTATAAAACACTTGCAGGATACTGTTGTAATTAGAGACTACAACGAGTTTGAGGAATATTTAGAAAAACTTGCTTCAACAAAGAAAACCATAATCGCAGACCCTGAAAATGTAAGCTTAAGAACCATGGAGCTTATCCGCAGTAACGAACCGACAAACAGGGCAACATCTGTATTATTTGCGAGAAACCCTATTACTGATCTAAAAGCGATAAAAAACGAAATAGAATTGTCCGGAATAAGAAACGCTCACAAAAGAGACGGTGTTGCCTTGGTCCGTTTTTTTAAATGGCTTGAAGAAACAATACCACAACAAATCCTGACAGAAATTAGCGCTGCCGAAAAACTGGCAGATTTTCGTTCTCAGGGAAAAAACTATGTAGGTCCCAGCTTTGGAATAATTTCAGCTTTCGGTCCGAACGGCGCTGTGGTTCATTACGAAGCATCTTCTCAAACCGATTTACCCCTTGTAGCCGACGGTCTTTATCTATTGGACTCAGGAGCTCAGTATCTGGACGGCACAACCGACATTACCAGAACAATTGTAATAGGAACGCCTACCCAAGAACAACGTGAAACGTTTACGAGAGTGCTTAAGGGACATATCAACCTAATCTCTACAATCTTTCCGACAGGTACCTCCGGAGGCCGACTTGATGTTCTAGCCAGAAAGTATCTTTGGGAAAAATGTTTAAATTACGGTCACGGCACAGGTCACGGTGTGGGTGCGTATTTATGCGTTCACGAAGGACCGCATTCTATATCCTACAACAAAGGTAAAGATACCCCGCTAAAAGAAGGAATGGTGCTTTCAGTAGAGCCGGGATTCTACAAAGAAGGCGAGTGGGGGATTAGAATTGAGAATTTAGTTGCCGTAGCCGAACATCATAACTGTAGCGATTTTTTGTGTTTTGAAATTCTTTCTTTGTGTCCCATAGATTTGCGACTTATCGATTCAACGCTTCTAAATGCAGACGAAATTGACTTCATCAACAACTATCACTTGAGAGTATATGAAACCCTAAAACCGTTTCTAAACAAAGCCGAACAAAAATGGCTTAAGGCAGCTACCAAAAAGGTAAAAAAATGAAAACAGCAGCGTTTCAGATGGATATTTTATGGGAGAGTCGAAAAGAAAACTTTAAGAAAGTTACCCAATTTGCACAAACTGCGGCTAATACAGGAGCTGAACTTTTGGTGTTGCCGGAGATGTTTTCTACAGGGTTTTCAATGGATACAGAAAAAACATCAGAGAGCATAAACGGAGAAACCCCGAACTTTATGAGAGAAACCGCAGCTAAATGCAAAACAGCAATCATCGGCGGGTTTGTATTACAAGATGAAAATAAACAAAGTTTTAATTGTGCACTAGCTGTAGATCAAAACGGAAATGACTTAGCCTTATATTCTAAAACCTATTTGTTCTCCCATATGAACGAAGACAAACATCACAGCAAAGGAAACGGTCCGGTTGTTTTTGAATATCAAAACATGAAATGTGCCTGTTTTATCTGCTACGATCTGCGTTTTCCGGAGCTTTTTAGATCTGTATGCCGAAAAATCGACGCAGCCTTTATAATCGCATCATGGCCGGCCTCCAGATCCCTTCATTGGCAAATTTTGCTTAAAGCCAGAGCAATAGAAAATCAAATATTTGTAGTAGGAGTAAACAGAACAGGAACAGGCAACGGCCTGCTGTTTTCAGGAGGCTCCGCAATCATAGATCCTCTAGGCACAGTCGAAGCTGAACTACAAGATCAAGAAGGCCTCTTAGAAGGATATCTCTTACCGCAAAAAGTAAAAGAAGTAAGAGCATCCTTTCCGTTTTTGAATGATATGCGTTCAGTTTAATAAAGCATTAAGCTGTTTTTTTAACAGCCGGAAAATAGATTTGAAGGCCGATTTACAAAACAATTATACATACTCGTTAGCTAACCGAAACGATAGACTCTTAAGAAGAGTGCGTTTTTATATGGACACTAACTAGGGTCTCTAACGCAGCGATGTTTTCGAGGATTTAGATTGTAAGTGGAAATTTCACCAGTCTCAGGATTTACAGTAAAATATTCATCAAAATATACATCACTGTCGTCATAACTGTCGTCCTCTCGTTTCAGTTTTGTAGTAGTCCAGTTAATACCTTCCGCTATTTCCATCAGTTTTTTGCATCGAGGACTTGAAGCACACGGGTCGCATTTTTCTAACTCTTCTAGATTTTCGCTGTTGCAATTTCCCAGTATGTCTACAAACTCTTCTAGTGTCGGCAATCGCCAGCCTTTGTAGCCGTCCAGTTCAAAATTTTCGCAATATGCTACAGACTGTTCAAACGTAAGCACACCTGTCGGTGCAAAATACATCCACCATAGTCCTGTTTTTTCATCAACTGAATAGGAAGGTGCCGGACAGTCAGGATAATGACTTATATGATTGCCGAACAGACAGTATTTGCAATCTTCTGTCATGTAAGGACTGCTACAGGAGCAAGATCTGTCCTCACTATTGCAAACACGTTCTTCATTACATGGATTGGGAAAGCATATGTCAATATTCGTTTGGGTTAAATCACCCCGAACACATCGAGCCCGTGCTGTCTGATAGATCTTTGGATAGTATACCAATGTTCCATACAAGGGTGTAACAGCCCAAGCTGTTTTGTCACTGAGCACGTATTCTCTTGAAGTCCAGAAATCACCATTTTCATTTAAACCTTCCAATGAACTGCATTCTTCACTATCAGCACAATAGTTACAACTGGGCATGCTTAAGTTTCCCTCTTTGCAATTTCCCAGCATATCTATGTAGTGCTGCAATTCCGGCAATACCCAATCTGTATGTCCGCCCAATTCAAGATTCTCACAATAAGAAACCGCTTCTTCCCACGTCATGGTGTCTTCTAAAACAACGATCTGCCACCACAATCCGGTTTTTGAGCTTACAGTATACCCATCCGGCTCCGTCGATTGCTCTTCGCTCGAAGAATCATCATTTGAAGAATCACTCGAAAGCTGTTCGTTCGAAGAATCATCTGATATTTTCTCATCTGAAGTATCGCCAGGAAAATTTTCGACTCTTACGCTGCTTTGGCATCCAAGATAAAGAATCATAACTAAAAAACCAATGTAACGATACCTTTTCATAAAGTTCTCCCTTTCCAAGCCGACCTTACGGTTGATCTTTTTTTACATATTCGTCGGTATTAAAAATTGTCCTGACCGCCCTAAAACCAAAGGCTGGAAAGCAAAAATCAGCCCCCGAACCGAAGACTGCAAAACTGGTCATGCATGCAGTCACTATTATATAATTCGCTACGGCAACTGCTCTATCCGGACGGGTCTTTTCACCCGGAAATAAAAAACCGTGGGGGTCAACAACGGCTTCTTTTCCGGCTCCATATTCAACATTGTTAAATGGGTCGGACAACCATTCTCCCGGATTACCTATAGTGTCATACAGACCAAAACCGTTTGGTTTTTTTAAACCGACAGGCATTATTCTGTCTGTGTTGGCGCAGTACCAGGATATTTCATCAAGTATCTTGCTTTCCACACATACATCGTGCATTAAGAGCAGCCTTTCTCCATTGCTTATCTGACCATTGTAAGTATTGGTTGTGGTGCCTGCTCTATAGGCATAGTGACTTTCACCATAGGTGGGCAACCTGTAACCGGGGCACTTGTACACATTGTCATACTTATATACTTCACAACTGCATTTGAATCTCTTCTCATTCTCCTCGGAATAGGAAGGACCGGATCCCAATTTAGGGCATTTACCTCCTATTGTTCCTTCACAACAAGATAAATCATAACAGGTATCAAACCCTTCTTTTTCTGACAATGCATTTAACCACACCAGTGTTTCAAACCAGTTAACATTAACAATCGGACAGTCTGCACATTTCAATTCAGATGGGTTTTCAAACCCAAAATCCTCCCATTGTTTTTGGGTTACAGCTGTTGCGCCCATAATAAAAGAATTGGTAAGCGTTATTTTTAATTCAGGCTCTATGCCGGCCCCCCGACAATCCTCCTCGTAAGGAACAAGCATTTTGTAGGTAGCTGCCGGTATAAAACACCAGCCGTCTTTGCAGTTTTCTTTAACTACGAGGTCGGTATCATACTTAACCTCGGTATCAAAGCCTTTCTCTTCAGGAGCACTTGTACCCACAATTTCTTTCTCAGAACCGGTATCTCTTGTTCTTGTTTTTGAGTCTTGAGTTTGGGTTTTATCAAGCTCTTTTTCATCTAAAGCCGCATTTTTTTCGGGGTATCCGACTTCTCTGCAACTCATATTTGAGACAAGAAAGAATAGGAACATCTTTACTAATACTTGATGCATGTAAAAATCCTTTCCAACACGATCTTAAGAAGCAGTGCTAGAAATATAGTTGCATAAACCAAAAAAACAAGTAACCAATTTACTAAATTTGACTAATTAGTATAATAGGCTATACCTGCTTTGTAGGCCAACACGTCAAAAAGCAA
>CAYWLQ010000147.1:0-6891 GCA_964458775.1 uncultured Myxococcales bacterium
TTTTCGGGACCACGTCTTTTCGGTTTTTCGCGTGCGGTGCAAGGATTCCGTGATACTTTCTGCTCCGGTTCTCGGCGTTGATAGGAGAAGGTTTCGTATTGCAGTGTGACTGACATTGCAAGGATAGTTGAGTTTAGAGATAACTTCTTGAAAAACCCTGTAAAATTGTAAATTTGCCCATAACGGTTATTACTAATTTTTTTACAACAGCCGCTCTCAATAAAAAGTTAATCAATCAATCTCAAAAGTCTTTGTCTGGACCATTTTTCCCGTTTACGATAAGTTGAAATTGTGACTTTCAGTTTTAGTCTTGGATACCGATGCGAAGAGGTGTTTTCATTGTTTATGAATATTAGAAAAAAGTGCTCCGCAAAATGGTCGATCCCATGCAGGAGCTGCCATTATTTGCGAAACTGGGCAATAATTAAGAACGGTCATGACACAACAAAATGAGACAAAACGCATCTACATCCTGGCCGGTCCAAACGGCGCCGGAAAGACCACTTTTGCTAGGGAATATCTGACTCACGAAGCTGATTGCCCGGTGTTTATCAACGCGGATTTAATTGCCGATGGTATATCACCGTTCCATCCCGAACGAGCGGCTATGCGCGCCGGGAGAATCATGTTGGAACTGATAGATGATAATGTTCGTCGAGGTAAAAGCTTTGCGTTTGAAACCACTTTAGCCGCAAGGAACTATGCTCGTTCAATTCCCAAGTGGCGCTCTCATGGTTATATAGTCATTCTGTATTTTCTATCGCTTCCTTCCGCTGAAGTGGCGATCGCCAGAGTTGCCGAACGTGTGCGCCAAGGCGGACACAATGTGCCCTAAGATGTTATCCGTAGACGCTTCGCAGCAGGACTCGACAATTTTAACAGTATTTACAAAGCGATTGTGGATGAATGGACACTTTATGACTGCGGAGGTTATATTCCGTTCATTATCGACAATGGAGATAAATTATGACTGAAAAAATAAAAGAACCGCAAATCAATAGGGCCGAACAGAATCGCCAGGCTGCACTTGCCGCTCTCAAACGTGCTCGAAAGCGCGCCGAAAAAATAGCCGCCGAAACCGAAACCGATCTAATTCAGGCTGTTGACGGAAAGCCCGTTCGAGTTTCTCCGCCGAAAGCGGAGGAGCACGTATGAATTAGCTCCTATGTATGCGTAATTTTAAACATCGAGCTTCCTGCTGACAAAGTGCGTGAACTGGTGTCACAAGTAGGAGCTGTTCCGTTGCCTCCGTACATAAAAAGAAAGCCCATCGGTTTATTCTTCGCCATGCTTCTTGCCTCCTTTCTTTTTGGAGGTTTCGATCTGCTTTACGGCTTTATCAAAATCACTTAAAGACTTCGTCGAATTCGATAAACGTTTGCTGTGGAATTTCTCATACTCGCTTTCGGCCAATTGCTTTGCCATCTCATGGGAGATTTTACCGGCATGGTCCAGAATATCCCTATCATTAATCTGCAGAAACCCATCCAGTTTCTTGATCCAATCATGCATATACATGGGTACACGGCGCATGGCCTGCCCCTGTGCAAAAATCAGATATTGCTCGACAAGGTTGTTCAACGCCGCCAATTCTTTTTCATTCAGATAGTTCTTGGCGATGGTTACATCCTGCTTGCGAACCTTGGCACCACGGTAGTTTGTTAGCCCCATATTAGACTTTTCTGAATCGGCACGTGAATGGATAATTTCAGCCGCTGTTTTACCGGTAACGGCCCAGTGCATTTTGTTTTGAACAGTTTTGAAGAAGTCGATGCTGATATCCATGGTCGGATCATAATCGATACTCGTGGCGTATATATCTGTAATCTTTTGATAAAAACGGCGTTCAGACGTTCGAATATCCTGAATACGCCGTTCGAGTTCTTCAAAGTAATCAAAAGGCAAATCCGGATTTTTCAGCCTTTCGTCATCCAGCACAAATCCTTTTTTGATGAACTCGGTCAGTTTTTGTGTTGCCCAGATGCGAAAGCGAGTCGCCACATGACTTTTCACTCGGTAGCCAACCGATATAATCATGTCCAGATTGTAGTAATCCAGCAGCCGCTTTACCTCGCGTTTGCCTTCCTGGCGAACTGTCAAATATTTTTTGACAGTTGCCTCCGGCAAGAGTTCGCCTTCTTCATAAACTGAATTAATATGGTGACTTATGTTCTGCTTTGAACTTTGAAACAGTTCAGCCATCAACTGCTGGGTTAGCCATACAGAGTCATCCTCAAACCGAACATCCAATTTCAGCTTTCCGTCCTCTGCTTGATAGACCAGAAACTGTCCTTTTGAATGCTCAAGTCCGAGTTCATCCGACTCCATTTTTGGCTTTTTTGGCATTACTGATCCTCCAACGCCATTTTAGTTAATCCCTATCCATAAGCCGGTTGCCGGCTTCGCGAAGAAAAACGCGCCCGTACTCTAAACGTAGCTTCCAGTCTTGGCTCATGGCTAGTCTTCCTTCATCGCATCGTCTCAGCACGCGGCCAATCTTCTGGAATCAGTTTAAGCCCTCCACGCCAACGCTCGACGACCGCCTTTTGATACCAGTCTTCTTGAATATCTGCATGCTCAGTAATAATAACCAGCAAATTGTTGGCCTTATGTACGAGTGCTTGTGCATCTGGCATATTCGGCAAACTCTCAAGATACAACCTGATTCGTCCCAATATAAGTGCTTGCTTAGTTGATTCCTCCTGCAATTGTTGAAGTTCGTCGCTCAATCGTGAGTACTCTTGTCCATCCGGTATTTTTGTATCCAAAGAAGCAATCGGAGTTTTGTCAATATCACATAGAGCCTCAATTGTTTCCTCCCAGGTATTCGAGACTACTTCTGTAAGACAAGCATCGCGAGCTCGGGCTAAAAGCATTGCGGCCTTGCTAATGCCGTCACCACGAAGTGCTTTTAGCTCTGCAAGTTGTCGTTCGATTGCTCTGTAGTAGTCACAAATGGCGGCTGCTGTATTGTCTTGGGCTTTTCCGGTTGTCACGAGGTAAAGGTTAGCCGTCGGAGGGATTGCACCAGATGCTTGACCTTCAAACCAAATCCGTAACGTTTTCCAAAGATCAGGGCTTGCATTAGTAAGTGACCCCGTCCCGGTTTTATGATGCTTGGTTTGCAAAAGGTCGGACGGTGCACCGCCAGTAGTTTCAAACGTAACGTCGTCAAGGGTTTCAATACCAACCAAAAAATCCGGGTCATTCTTGAGTCGGTGCAGTGACCAAAAAAGAGCTAAACGGACCTGATAAAGGTATCCGAGGGTTGAATCAATTGCAGAGAAATGATTAGTGTTAGTCATTCAGCCCCTCCGACCCAAATAAAAACTTTCGATTCGATTGTATAAAGGGAGAACAGGTCGGCCTATTGCAGGATTTTTAGATGATTGGGGCTTCTTGCTCATTGCTACTCCCTCAATACGACCAATCTTCATGACCGTAATCATAATAAGAGCCCTTTTCGAACTACCCGTCAAGAGCCTACATAAATTCGTAACGTCGAAGTTTTACACTATGAACCGATTTATCGTCGCCGGCTTTTACACTTTAAATAAAGCAGCTGATTTACTCATTCACTTTCTAGAACTTCGATGTCGGACAAATCGAGTTCTCTAGAAAGAAACGGAGAGCGCACGGTGCGAAAGAATCGTTCTTGGAACGTTTCGATATGCTCCAGGAACACTCGGTGCAGTACTTTCTGCTTCGGTTCTCGGCGTTGATAGGAGAAGGTTTCGTATTGCAGTGCGACCGACCTTGTAAGGATATCGAAAATTAGGTGAAATTGTTTCCTAAAAACTTTGTACAATGCTCAAATTTTTTCGCTCTCCCATAATTCTGACCAAACATCCCAGATCTGATCTGTCAGATATCGGAAATCTTATTGTGATAAAACATGAAGGCAGTCTGATTACTGTTTATGCTCACAATAATAAAAACTTGGTAATAGAGGGCGGGAAAGTTACCAAGGGATCGATAATTGCCGAAGTAGGTCAAACAGGCAATGCAACCTCACCCCATCTTCATTTTGAAGTAAGACTTGCTGAAACAGCGCAAAATCCCCTGGGATATCTTCCTGAGATTCCCTAAATGACAGACATCCTAGTTCTGAGCTGTTATGACTATTTCTTTAGTATCTTTTTTTGTTTTTGATAGAACATATTTATAGTCAGTCAGATAACTCGACTCAACATGAGAATAATGAGCTTTTAGCTCTCTTAACAAATCATCAACTGACGGATATCCGTCGCTACGATATGAAATAACCAACTTTGAATTTTTGTAATGAAAAAAAAGATCTCTAAATGCCTCCAACAGATTAGCACTTGAGTGCCATGGCGTTGACGGTTCGTATATAGGTCTGTGACAATATTTCATAACCGCTCTGTTTGGAAGATTGTTGTAGTCCGTCATTGCATCCCAAAAATGATAGAAATTAAAATAATTTGATTCCGCAACCTTTTCTGACTTGGCGTATGGAGTGTCTATATATACGAGATCAAAATCTCCTTTCAGTATAAAAGCATCCTGACATGTTATTTTCGTATCGCATTTGACAACATTTCGTCGGTAAGCGGTAAGTTCCTGATGAAATTTTTTCATATGAACTAGAAACGGTCTGTCCCATGTGGCTTTATTGCCGAAACTTCTATCTACATTCCTGGTTCTCATATCAAGATTGGCTCTGTGAAACAGATTGTACGGACGCTTACACAAAGACGCCTGAAACAGGCAATACATAACTTCGTTTTTTGCGCTTTCATCTGTTAAATCCTCAAGGTTTTGAAGAGCTATATCGAGATCTTGATTCTCTTGGTGTGTAAAATAAATATCGTCATATATTTCAGCAATGTATTTTTTGTACTGCCTTGAAGGTTTGACAATAAAAAGTTTTTCGAGGTCTGACTCTGTGCTTTTCATAGGTGTGTTAGCGAAAAGCGCGTGAGCAATAATTTGGTTTGAAGGCAAGATGTCGTTGTAGTGAACACTCTTTTCCATTGAACGCAACAAATGTGTTATCGAACCCGTACCGCCGAAAGCATCTAAACATGTGCTGAATTCTAGTTTTTTAAACACTTCTCCCAGATACGCTAGCAGCTTGCGTTTGCTGCCCTGATATCTGGTTGTCGGCATTTGAGCTTTATAGCTTGTTAACTTATAATCCATTTTATCGTTTCCAATTGCGCAAACGACTTATTGCTGAGTCCAAGGTTTCGTCCTTTTTGCAAAAACAAAATCTTACGGTATCAAGTCCTCCTTTTCGCGCTTCGTAGAAAAACGAGACGGGCACCGCGGCCACGCCGGCTTCAACAATCATTTTCTCGCAAAAATCTAGATCGTCGACAAATCTATCAGTATCGATAACTACGTTTAAAAAATAAGTGCCCTGCGGATGAATAACTCTAAAACCCATATCTTGCAATGCTCGGGAAAGCTTATCTCGTCTTTGAGTATAATCGTTTGTCAGTTCTCTATAAAACTGATCATCAAAAGAAATAGCGAAGGCCATAGCTGATTGAAAAGCAGGCGGCGTGCAAAAGGTTAAAAACTGATGAGCAGCACGAACCGCTTCGGTTATTGGCGGTGCTCCTATTACATAGCCGACTTTCCAACCGGTCATTGAAAAAGTCTTTGCGGTTGATGATATTACAGCCGCTCTGTCTCTTAAGCCGTCGACAGAAAGTAGTGTTCGGTGTGTCTTATTGTCGTAGATTATATGTTCATAAACCTCATCGCCGATAGCAACCGTATTGTGTTTTTTACAAAGATCTGCAATGAAAGCTAGATCCTCATCTGTAAAAACCTTACCGCATGGATTTTGAGGGTTGTTTATTATGATTGCTTTTGTTTGTGAATTAAATGCGTTTAACAAACTTTCTTTGGGTAAGTTGAAAGTTGGAGATTCTAACCTTACATGAACCGGTTTTCCGCCTGCTCTGCTAACCATTGCAGGATATAAATCATATGAAGGATCTAACAGTATTACTTCGTCGCCGGGTTCAACCAGACCGAGCAATATTGCTGCTAAACCTTCTGTTGCACCTGCTGTTACGGTAATTTCTGTGTCAGGATCAACAGATACTCCGTAAAATCGCATCATTTTGTCTGAAACGGCATGTCTCAAACAACTAAGGCCGTTTGACGGAGCATATTGATTAGGACCTTCGATCAAAGCAGAAGCTGCTTTTTGTCTAATGCAAAGCGGACCGTCAAAATCAGGAAAACCCTGCGACAAATTAACAGCCCCGTATTGATTGGATATATTAGTTATTTTAGTAAATACAGATGTTCCATAAACAGCAAGGCTTTGAGCTGTTCTGAGCTTGTGATTAACAGGTGAAACAATCATATTATCTCCTTCAAATTTTCTTGCGAAATCTAATTCTAAGAGGTCTACAAACAATCTCGCAGCATCGTGTTTTTCCTATTCGATTTGTATAATTATTGAAAATTATTTTTTGTACGTAATAACCCTCAATAAACAGATATATTTAATACGTCTTGAATTTGCAAATGACGTCTTATATTATATATGTATCGGCAACCACTTATGTTTGTGTTTAAAATTTTTAGTAATTATGCATTTGGGTTTTGCCGAACTTATAAGGAGAAACAAATGGAAAATACAATCTTGTTAGGTTTTAGAACGTTACTGTTTACTTTGTTTTGTATGGCGTTTACAGCTAGCTGCAAAAATAGCAGCACAAAAGATACAGACGATTCAGATTCATATTCCGGTGATAGTGACACTGATGCAGATACCGATACCGACACTGATGCAGATACCGATACCGATACAGATGCTGATACCGATACGGATACTGATGCTGATACCGATACAGATACTGATACTGATACCGATACGGATACTGATGCTGATACCGATACAGA
>CAYWLQ010000147.1:6991-14574 GCA_964458775.1 uncultured Myxococcales bacterium
TACCGATGCAGATACCGATACGGATACCGATGCAGATACCGATACGGATACCGATGCAGATACCGATACGGATACCGATACAGATACCGATGCAGATACCGATACAGATACCGATACAGATACCGATGCAGATACCGATACGGATACCGATACGGATACCGATACGGATACCGATGCTGATACCGATGCTGACACCGATACGGATACCGATGCTGACACCGATACGGATACCGATGCTGATACTGACACAGATTGGGGGTTTAATATTAGAATTCCGGAGATTCATACCGTGAATTGCGGAGGAAACACAGTAGACTATCCTGATGCTGACTGGCTTTGCACATTTTCATGGGACGGTGATACAGGTATTGTCTACACACAAAACACTGTTGTTGCATGTGAGCCAATCGGAATGAGCAATATTCCTGTTTATGAAAACCGCGGAATTTGGCTTTCTTTGTCAAATAATATTCTGGTTCTTGATGAACCCGAATATGAAAGCGGCGGCAATCACAAAAACAACAGTATGGCTTTTACATATGATAACTTGCGGTTTAGATACTACCATTCGTCATTCGGATTCGGATGGCGATCATGCCAACCTATGGACTGCATGCAGGTAAGCGAACTTGACGGGGATATAATTGAAGACGGTTGCACTTGCGATAGAAGCCTTCCTGTTGTTTGTATCTCTATACAGGAAGACGGTTCATGGTCTGATGATATGAGCGACCAATTTGAAGTATGCTTGGGAGACTCTACCTGCGGACAGTAAAACTGCCCAAATATTAATTCGCAAAATAGGCGATATTTATATGAATGATTTATATTATCAAGTATTACTCATATGACCTATATATTCATATATAAAATATAAACATAAAACATCATTAAATAATAAATAAGTAATAATAGTTATATAGAAAAAATATAGCTATCAAACCAGAAAAAAGTTCTTGAAAATATCAAACCACAGTGATAATCGTACCACATAAACCAGATGTGCACAGGAGGATTGGTTTCGTAATGCGAAAGATAGTTGGGGTTTTGGCCATACCTCTTCTATTTAAAATTGTCGCATGAACTTTATGTTGGATTTAGAAAGGATTCATCATTTGAAATATGATGAAAAATAGCAAGAAAAGAGGAGATATGTTAAGAAAACAAAAAAAATATGCATTATTGTTTGTCGTTTTGTTATTGGCAAATTTTGGTTGTGATCAAGATGGAACAACAGATACGTCAGAGATAAAGCTGCGTTCAATTCAGGACAAAATAGTAGTTGCAAACATAGCAGAAGGGTCAATTACCGCTTTGCAGGCCGATCAGATCGGTGTTATTGAAATTGAAGCAAATTATTCCACCGGATATAGTTGGCAGGCTGATTCAGCGAAAACCTCAAATCTGGCAGTTATCGGCTCTGAATTTATTCAACCTAGAAACGGATTGTTGGGAGCCCCCGGTGTGCAAAAAGTATATGTGGCTGCTACCAATAGAGGACAAGGTGTTTTGGCATTGAACTATCAACGCCCCGGAGAGAACACACCATTAGATTCAAAACTGGCAAAGTTTAATTTGCAAGGAGCTTACAGCGGCAACATTGCCGGCATTGTAATTCCCAAAGAAGACGTTCCGGTTAAACCTTATGTCGCTGCTGATCTAGGACTTCCTCAAGCCTTCAATTGGTGTGATGAAGGAGCATGCACTCCTGTCAAAAATCAGGGAGCATGCGGCAGTTGTTGGGCATTCGGAACAGTAGCACCGTTTGAAAGTGCCATTCTTCTCAATGACGGAGTAGTAGAAGATTTGGCTGAGCAATATTTGGTTTCCTGTAACAATGAAGGTTGGGGATGTAGCGGCGGTTGGTGGGCACACCACTATCATACAGATTCCATGGTATCCGGCGAATTGGAAGCCGGCGCTGTTGCTGAAACAGATTTTCCATATGCAGCTGCGGATCTCGCATGTAATCCGCCTCATGACAAAATGGCACAATTGGAATCATGGTCACAGGTTACTACCCCTTATACCCTTCCGACAGTAGATCAACTAAAACAAGCAATGTTTGACCATGGTCCGCTTTCTGTTGCGGTTTGTGTCAATGACGCATTCCAGGCTTATTCCGGCGGTGTATTTACCGGTCCGAGTTGCAGTTCTATCAATCATGCCGTAACTCTTGTCGGTTGGGATGATGCAGACGGAGCATGGTTGGTTAAAAATTCGTGGGGACAATTTTGGGGAGAAAACGGATATATTAGAATCGCTTACGGTGTAAGCCAAATCGGCTTTAATGCTACCTATGTTACGTATGGCGGCTCTCAACTAAGAGCCTCATTCAGCAGTGTTTCAAACGACCTCACTGTTACTTTTGAAGACAACAGTACACCTGCTCAGGGCGGTACTATCGTTGCATGGGCATGGAATTTCGGCGATGGAGATACCTCAAGCGAACAGAACCCGGTACATGTTTACGCAGCTGAAGGCACATATATTGTTACTCTGACGGTTACTGATGATAGCAATAATACAGATGACTACTCTGCGCAGATTACAGTTCCCTTTGTTCCTCAGTATTGTGAGTCAGCCGGTATCGATTTTAGCGAAGAGTGGATAGCTCAGGTAACGGTAGATGACTTTGTTAATACTTCCGATGCACAAGGATATTCTGATTTTACCGGCACAGTAATCCCGTTGGCGGTAGGAAACCACTCTATTAGTATTACTCCCGGATATAGCGGTGCAAATTATCAAGAATACTATAGTGTTTGGATTGATCTCAATAATGATACTGATTTTGATGATGAAGGAGAGCTTGTTTATCGCGCTGAGGGATCAGCCACAGTTTCCGGAACAATTATCGTTCCTGAATCTGCTACTGCCGGATTAACACGTATGCGAATAGTTATGTCTTATGGTGATTATTTCGGACCTTGCGGCAGTTTCTCTTGGGGCGAAGTAGAAGACTATACTGTAGAAATTCAAAAAGGTGGAAACACAAGACCGACTGCAATATTCTCATTTGTTACAGACGGTTTGACAGCTACATTTACAGACGAAAGCACCGATCCTGATAATGATATAACAACTTGGGCATGGGATTTCGGCGACGGTTCAACTTCAACTGAGCAGAATCCGGTGCATACATATGCCGAAGCCGGAACGTATACCGTATCTTTGACTGTAGTTGATTCCCAAGCTCAGAGCGAAACAGCTGTAGCTCTTGTTACAGTAGAGGAAGGTGCTTGTGTGGATGCCGTATACGAAGCTGAGAACATGTATCATTCTACAGGAGGGTTAATTCCTGACGGTTGGAACATATGGAGTAACGGATACGCTTCTTTTAATCATGTATTTGACGGCACTGAAACCGAGGTTGTGATTTCTGCAGCCGGACAATATGCAGGAGGCGCCTGGCCTAATATGAGAGTAACGGTTAACGGCGTTCAGGTATATCAGACAGCAGTTACAAGTACCGATTGGTCAAACTATACATTCTCTTTTGCAGCTCCGACAGGTTCTGCTGAAGTTGGAGTCTATTTTACCAATGACTACTACAACGCTCCGCAAGATCGCAATCTGCTATTAGACAAGGTTACCGTAGTTTGCGGTGCTGTTCCTCCTTCTAATGACCTGGAAGCCTATTTAACATTCAGCACTGATTGGACCACAGGATATTGTGCAGTAATCAATGTTGTAAACAATACCGCTCTTCCCACTTCTAATTGGAATGTAATGATAGACACTTTGGATGCTTCTATCTATACAGCATGGAATACCGGTTCTGTTTCCGGCAGCGGACAGCATTCAATTAATCCGATAGGTTGGAACAATGTAATTCAGCCGGGCGCTACAGACTCTTCTGTGGGATTTTGTGCAAATCGCCCTGCCGGCAGTTCTTCGATGCCCGTTGTACTTAGTGCAACAGGAACATTTTAGTTAAACCTATCTTTTCCTACTAAATTCCAATCAAAAATTTGTAAAAACCTATTTGGGGTTCATTAGCAAGCATTCCCCCAATACAAGGTCAAGGCTCTTTTTAGTATGATATCTATTAAAACAATTAGTAACAATGTGATAAACAAAAAACCGCAAAAAGGAACTGTAATGAATGTGAAGTATTGTCTTGTTATATTAATAATGTTGTCAGTTGCGGGAATTAGCGGTTGCGTTAGGCATAAGACTAAAGCGGTAGATTCTTCTCACGTTGAGGTAATCTATGTCGAAGAGTCTCATAGAAACGAGAATGATCATCATTCATTGCCTGTTTCAAAGAAAGACGAAACGACGCAAATATTTAGAAAGGGAATAACATCTGAAAAAGACAAGACGACTGTAACAAAAGAGAAATCATCTTCAGGTTATGCAATTGACCGGTTGGCATGGTTAGCCGATCTGTTGAAACATTTGAGAACCTTGCCTCGTCCTGCTTGCATCGGTCCTCGCGGATGCTCGTTGTCAATACCGGAGGATTCTCCTTGTAGAAAGCCGGTAGAACAAAAACCCGAACCTGTTGTTGACGGCGTTATTCCGGGGGATGCTCTTGGAATTTGGATTGTCGGCTACCGTCTTATGTGTTCATCATGTTATCTGGGAGGTACCGGGTATCTTGCTATTGTTCAGGTAACAGATAATAGGGAGCCTCATATTATCGATAGCATTGAATTGAAAAAAAGTTTTGATGATGAGCTTCCGAACCCAATTATGATATCTCACGAAGACTTCGACGAAGACGGGAAACCGGAGATTTCGGTATATTATCAGAATGTATCGGAGGGTAAGAAGAAATGCACCGGTCTTCATGATGCTTCGGCATACCTTCTGGCCGCTCGTATTTCTTCAGGAAAACTGCATGTACTATTCCATGAACAAATAAGAAATAAACCCTTGGATAAGGGCCGACCTTTTTCATCAGAGTATAGATTTGAGGATGTCAGCAACGACGGATATTCAGACCTAATTATTACAAAAACAGTGGAAGCAGATGTGTTGTGTCCGGAAAATAAATGCGAAAAAAAAGGCTTAAATGGAGATCACACTGTTCAGACAGTGTACAGATATGAAGAAGAATCCAGAGATTTTAATTCAAAACCTTTCAGAGGATATGCTTTGTCAAAAAATGGTGATGTTGACTGCGAGATTCCGCTTCCTGAAACCCCCTTTGCAGTCATTGCCGGTATTTTTCCCGGCGGTGAAATTTCCGACGAAATGGAATCCGAAGCAATCCGTTTAAGACAAGCCGGATTTAAAAGAACATGTCTATACAACGGTGATGATTATGAGGGACTAAAAAATAAATCAATTTCTCTAATAGCATCTGCACATGCTTCACGCTCTGAGGCGGACAAAGAAGCAACAGAACTGAGAAAATCCGGCTTCAGACCGTTTGTCAAACGATTGTTTTAGTGTCCATCTTATAAGTTCTGTTCAGGACATATCGAATGCAGCTGATGGATTAGTCAGATGGGAAAATCCGTTGCCGGTAAGCGTTTACGGCAGGAAATAAACCATACCTAATATCAATTCATACAAATGCTGCATTATGAGATGTACACTACTCAGAGTCGGCCGGAACAATTTTTAGAATTGCGGTTTTAGTTGAGTTAATATCCAAGGAATTGAACATAGAGGCAAAACGAATTTCTGCTCTTCTGCCTCCCAGTGTTTTTTCTGCAATTTTTACAATTTCCTCAATAGGAAGAAGAGAAACATCGCATGAATTATGCATATCTGCGTTCTCTATTTGCGTGAGGCAACAATTCGTTCCAGTCATATCGTCAACTTTATATGGTGAATCCAGGTTTACTGCTCCGAAACCTTTTACGCTCTCATTTGTTGAACATGAAAGGCCTGAATTGTCTTTCCATATTATTCCGGGAACCGATTCTATTATCGGTACTGTTTTGTGATTAAAGCTACGTTTTCTAGGCGGAGATACAATTCTTCCGGACAAATCAGGGTAAAACAATCTGTCAGTTTTTCTTCCAATTATTTCTTGGATGAAAACAGCTGTTTTGGTTTTGTTCACTTCAGTATTATGATTCGTTACAAATTCTCGTGATCTCTGAAAGAAGGACGATGCCCAAATCGCTTTTACAGCTCTCCTCAACTCAAGGATTCTAGTTACATCATCTTGGTTGGAGTTGGAAAGAATTCTGGCTCCGTAGGGTGCAGCAATGCTTCTATAAAGATCTGTTTCGATAAGTCCTGATGACCTCACTGCTATTGGATTATGAACTTTTTCAAGTATTGTATAAAATGCACCGATAAGACTTCCTGGAAGTTGTGCATCAGCAAATATTTCTGCAATTTCCATATCCGTATACTTGCTGAAATCTCTTCCATTCAATCCGTTCATATTCATGAATGTGTCAAAATAATCTGTAGCTATTACATACATATGCGGAACATACACGTTGGATAACGTATTACATTTAATAGCGGCGATATGCAAAGCTTGAGAAACAACCGCAAGGGATTCAACTTTGCCTCCCAGTAAACCTGTTCCTATTTTGGTAATATCACTGTCAAAACATCTAAATTCTGCTGTAAAGGATTGCTCTGAATAATTACTGCTGATCAACGGTGACTCTTTGTTGTCAATACTTGCAGATTGGATATACGTCATAATTGTACTTACCTCACTTATAGTCAGAACAATGCCATATGCCGCCTTCAACAGTTCCGGATAGACATCGGCTGTTGTTTTCACAATGCTTACAAAGACCTTTCAATTCTGATTTGGGAGAAAGAAATTCGGCACAAATGGACTCTAGGTTCTTATCCAAATTTGAATTTAAAAGCAGACGTGCTAATTCATGACAAAGCAATTTGTTTGTTGACTCAGAACAATGGCTGCATTTTTGAATTTTGTTTTGCTCCAAACCTGTTTCCTCAGAACCTACAAAGCCTTAAATTGCAAGGTATAACCTTGGGGTGATATTGATCGCAGCAACGAACGTGCCAAAACTGTCAAGAATCCATCTGGAATTCGTATTTAACTTGTATAATTGATATATTGATCGGATTTACAAGCCAAAAAAGAATTGTTTCAAATAAGATGTCTATTGATAATTTCAATCTAACCAACTGTATAGACAAGACAAAATCCTCTGTTTCCTCTTTTCTTATGCATCGTGCACATCTTTTTATTGGTTGAAAAAGGCAGTACAGACGGCGATAAATATCTTAGATGCCAAACTTTATTGTGTGCAATAATAGCAATACATACAATAATTAATTGTGAGTTTCGCTTTAAACGGCTTGAGCTTAACCTACTAATAAAAGCAGATGGTTGATTCATTTAACTCCAGCGGGGCAAAATCCCCCGACATGTTAAAGGAAAAATCCGGCCAAAGAAGCTGCTTTATTCAAAAAGGTAATAATAGATTTTATTACAATATTGAATTCTAGTTGTCTTTTAGAAAGTTATTCCATGACTTGCACAACAGGTCCGCTCGCGTTTAATATGCTGCTTGTTCATCTGTGAAACTGCGGATGAAACTGAATTGCAAACTATTATTGATGAGGAAAGGATTCTCATATGCAGGTGTTAAAAATATTAGTGATTATCTCAATCACAGTTG
>CAYWLQ010000148.1:0-14182 GCA_964458775.1 uncultured Myxococcales bacterium
GTATTCAGTGTTTTTAGGACTCGGTTCGCCATCTCATTGCTCGCAACGATATCGTCAGGAAGAGGCAACTCTGTGTCTGTGACAACGCTTCCGATGGTACGGTCGCTGTCCTCCTCTCCTTCTATTGGAAGTTCCAAACTGACCGGTTGTGTTACGAGATTGGACAATCTGTACAGACGCTTATTATAGATTTCTATATGTCGGTACGTTGACTTATCTGAAGGAAAATTTTTAGCACCTGCGGTCAGTCGCTCCTTTGCAATACTTATCTTGCGTTGCATCTCCACCGCATGGGACGGAACACGAATTTCTCGCGATGTATCTGTCAATGCCCTTGTGATGAAAGAGCGAATCCACCATTCAGCATATGTGATTAACCGATATCCAAGCCGGTAATCAAACTTATCAATGGCGCGCATCAACCCAATAGTTCCCTCCTGCCTAAGATCCTCCAATGGAAGACCGTGTCCGATGTACTTTTTGGAAATACGGGTCACAAGATATAGATTGGCACAGAGCAGCTCCTCTCGGCTGGATTTTGACATAGCGAGGCCGAGAAGTATGCGACGGTCGATGTTGTGTGGTATTTCTTGAGAATATTCGAAAATATGATTCGCTTTGAGCAGCTTTCGAGTCATCTGTCTATGCGAAACCAATTTGCGCAAAAGACTTTCTCTCTCCCTTTGTGTAACATCGTTACGCTGAGCGCGCTCAATTTGCTCGACGTATTTTGTCACCATTTCGAAGCGACGCGGCGTGAGTCCCGATGAAAAGGTGTCATTACCATGAACTGAATCTTCTCGATCGCTTTTCTTGTGCATCAAAGTAGCCCTTGCATCTATACCGCCGGACAATATCCCTTCAATGATTAACATCTCTGCCTTCTCTAATTGTCTGGCAAGCTCAACTTCTCCCTCTCGGGTAAGCTTCGCATAAACTGGAAACTCGAAATCCATTTTGTCACAACCTGATCACGTTTACTAAGTGTTTAGCTTCATTATCGCTTTTCGATAGTTATTTTCTGCCTGCTCCCAATTTACAATGTTCCAAAATGCGTTTACGTAGTCTGCGCGACGATTGCGATACTTCAAGTAATATGCGTGTTCCCATACGTCCAGGCCGATCACCGGCATCAAGCCGATCATCATTGGATTGTGCTGATTGGGAGAGCAGTGCACAAGCAGATTGCCGAATCGATCCATCGAAAGCCAGGACCATCCTGAGCCGAAGTGCTTAATGCTTACAGACTGAAACTCATCTTTAAATTTCTCGAAAGAGCTAAAGGATTTATCTATAGCTTCTTTTAATTCTCCCAACGGTCGATCCTCTTTACTTTTTCCGAGCAAAGGCCAAAAAAAAGAGTGATTTGCATGACCTCCGCCATGATTCTGTATATCAGTCTGAATCTCATCAGGAACACTGGACAAGTTCTGCATTAGCTCATCAATTGATAATGTTGATAACTCCGGATATTTGTCCAACGCCGCATTAAGCTTGTCCACGTAGGTTGCATGGTGCTTGCCATGGTGAATTTTCATGGTTTCTGCGTCGATATATGGTTCAAGGGCGTCAGAGGAATAGGGAAGGTCGGGTAACACATGTTTTGTCATAGTTATACCTCATTGAAATATTTACCGAGTTGTACTCGGCGTTTATGCTGAATTCCTACAAGTTTTGTGCCATTACATTATGATTTGAATTCTGTGGCTGAAGCGACCTGATGAAACATTGTTGTATGTTCGGATGAGTGTCCGCATATTGCATAACTGCGAATATTTTTGTCTTTTGATAGACATAATGACGCAGTCACAAAGAGGTCGTTTTGATGACAGTTGTATCAATTATGCATCTAATAGCTGATGTCAGACATGCAACTGGACGGAGCTATAAATGACACAAGTGTATGATGACGAGCTATGTCGCTATTCGCAGAGTTACGCATTTCTCCTCTTCAATAGCAATTTTTGATAACAGATCTTGACGATGATTCATACACGATTCTACCTACCATAAGACTTCGGGGAAAGGAGGTGCCGGTCTTGCAAAGAGAAAGCCTTGCATGTAGCCGCATCCTAATTTCATTATTGTGTCCCGTTCTTCGGTTGTTTCGATGCCTTCTGCAACGACTATCATATTCAGATCTTTGCAGAGAGATGTCAATGAACCGATAAGCTTCTGTTTTATTTCCTCTCGATTGACGTCGCGTATAAGTGTGATGTCCAGCTTGACCACTTCCGGTGAAAGGACAGCAAAATAGCTAAGTCCTGCATAGCCTGCACCAAGGTCGTCAATTGCAATACGAAATCCTAGATTGCGTAAACGGCTGATGCGTCGAGGAATATCTGCACCGCTGTCAAGAGCTGCACGTTCGGTGATTTCCAAAACAACATTGTGTGCGAACGGCGCAATGGGAGAGTCCGGTGAAAACAGTGTGTCATCGAGTAGATCATTTGGGTGAAGATTGACAAAAACATCGTGATTGGTACGACGTTCCTTTAGAGTGCGCGCAACATTGGTGCGGATTGCTCGGCCGACTTCGTAGACACGTCCAAGCTTTTCAGCGACTGTAAACAACGCACCGGGATGAGGAATTGAAGGTTCCCTGGTTCTGACCAGTGCTTCATAGGCAATAATCTGTTTGTTGGGTAATGCTACTATAGGTTGGTATGCCATCCATAGTGTATCAAGCGCGCGAGTAAGACTAGCCTCCAATTCTGTACGATCTTCTGTCATGTTTAGATATGCGGCAGCCTCTTTTTTCAATTGAGCGATAGCATGCAACTTTACTGCAATGCTGACAGCATCAATAAGTGCGTCTCTGTCCAGCGGCTTGAGGAGATATCGCAGTGCGCCGTATTCAACAGCTCGTGCAGCTGTTTCGACTGTGGGATTTCCTGTTATTAGAATAACCGGCAGGTTCAGATTACGCTCGCGCACTGCTTTGAGCAGCTCCATTCCATCCATGTCCGGCATGCTGATATCGCTGACAATAACACTAATGTCTTCTTTATCTAAAATTTCCAGGGCCTCGCGCCCAGTCGTTGCGGTAAGGGTTATGAACTCTGCCTTATCAAGTATACGAGCAAATGCCTCTCGCAACAATTTTTCATCATCTACTATCAACACCTTGTTTGAGAGAATTTGTTGATTGTCTTTTTGTGTGATTTCCATAATTTTCTCCGAAATGTCCGGGCGATCTAACAAAGTGCCAAAGGAGTAAATTCATTTCTCTAGTATGTATACATGTAAACTCATAGGAGTTCATAGCGCGCCTCGCTTAAATCAAGACTGTGTTTTTGCTCTTCTTTAATGATTTTGTCTAAAATGTTTTCTACTTCATCATCAAGAATGTATTCTTTTAGCTTTGTATAGAATTTCACTGTGTCATTTTCCATTTCAATTGCCACTTGGAGAATGTCAGCCATATCGCCTGACATGGCCACTGCAAGGTTTTTATCTTTGTTTTTTTCAAAAATTTCGCCGTTAAGCCAGGATGCAAGGAGATTAGATATTTCATTGTCAATATCGGATTGGGTAGCGGCGTTGTTACAGCACTTCTCCTTCATTCTGACTAAGGCAGATTTGTGAGACTGTTCCGTTGCAGCAAGACCGTTGAGTATCAGTCGCGTGGTTTTGTGAGGCGTACTTTTAGCTGCGAGATCGTAGAACTCAGCACCGTTTGCCTCCATACGAATCGCCATGTCAAAAATGTCATCCAGTTGAAATCCAATTATCTCCATTGTTTCTCCTCTCTACTAAACATAATACATTTCTTTATATGCACTTGTCCTTGCTGAAAACGACACTCAGCTATTATGTTAACAGATTGTATTTCCATTGGTGTCCCCGCATCGTTGTGCGTTCATGCCTGAATTTCAGTATAACAGTCTAACAGAAAAACTAGCGCAACAAACCTATATGTCAACTAGCTGAGGTGTTTTTCTGCATGAAAAATATCTGCGTCTCTGTGCAAATCTAATCATGGTTGGGTTTTGATACAAAACCGGTTCTTGCTGGAAAAATAGATTCAAAATTGTGCCAAAATCTGACAATTTAGATACATGTTCACTTTGGAAAATCTTCCATGTTCTCTTGTTCCGCTAGTATAAGACATCTGACGGGTAGATATATCGTTGTTTGCAGCTCGACTCAGCTTGAGTTTTTTCGCAATATTTTTAAAATGGGTTATGATCTTTCGGTAAAGGCATTTTCTGAACATGAAACAAATACTCCGACAGACCTTTCAAGATGCTTCAGATCTTATCATAGAAGTTTACGACGCTACGCGGAGATTTCCTGAGAAAGAAAAATTTTTTTTAACTCTAAAACTGCGATTAGCTGCGATCAGTGTTGCGGCCCGAATTTCAAAATGTGAACAATCGGCAGTTAAGGAACAAAAAATATCTCAAGCTGCACTGTGCTCTGCTATAGAACCGCTTCATAAGGTTAAGAAATGTATTTTAGAAGCGTGCAGTTCCGGATTTTTGTTACAGAAGGAAGGAGCGCGTATTATTTGCGAGTATGAAAAAATAGAGCATAACCTTGCGCATCTTAGAAAACTTGCCCTCAATTGAATCGCTTTATTAAGAACTTTTATTTGAGAAAATAGGTTTCGACTCAGTTTTATCCATTTAGTATTTCTCGCACTTTACGTGTAAGGTCTGAGGCAGTGAAAGGTTTGCTGATAAATTGCACACCCGGGTCAAGGACACCGTGGTGCACTATGGCGTTATCGGTGTAACCGGACATGTATAGTGTTTTTAACTTTGGGATACGCTCTGTCAAATGAACGGACAGCTCTTTTCCGCTCATCTCGGGCATTACAACATCTGTTAGAAGAAGAGCGATTTCGTTTGTTGCTAGAATCAAATCCGCTAAAGCCAAGGCTTCTTTTCCGCCGTTTGCTGACAATACATGATAGCCGGCAGTGCGTAGAATATGTTCGGTGACTTTACGAACAGCCTCTTCATCTTCAACTATAAATATTGTTTCCCCTTCATCAGTTTTAACGGAAGCAGGCTTGGACTGTCTTTCTGTTTCGATTGCATCCGCTCTCGGCAAATATATTTTAAAAGTCGTTCCGTGTCCGGGTTCACTATACACCCATATATTGCCGTTGCTTTGTTTTACGATTCCGTAAACTGTAGCCAGTCCCAGACCTGTGCCTTTACCTTTTTCTTTTGTGGTGAAAAAAGGTTCAAAAATATGTTCTTTTATTTCAGAATTCATACCGTATCCGGTGTCCGTGACTGACAAAAGAACGTATTTACCCGGCTTTACAGAAATGTGCGCATTTGAATATGCGTCTGTTAAATCAACATTTGACATTTCAATGATAAGTTTGCCGCCTCCCGGCATTGCATCTCTGGCATTGACTGCCAGGTTCATGATAACCTGCTCTATCTGGCCTGGATCCGCTGTTATGTTGCCCAGATTATCTTCTGAATGAACTAATATTCTAATATCTTCACCGAGAAGTCTGCGCAGCATACTTTCAACATCAGCAAGTGTTCTCTTTAGGTTGATCACCTTGGGTTCCAACATTTGCTTTCGACTGAATGCGAGAAGTTGTCGTGTCAGCTGTTCCGCACGATTTCCTGCCTTCTTGATTTGCAAGATGTATTCTGCAATTGAGTTATGTTCAGGAAGGGCTTCAAGGGCAAAATCAGCATAATTTATAATAACGGAGAGCATGTTGTTGAAATCATGAGCAACTCCTCCGGCAAGGCGACCTATTGCCTCCAATCGCTGCAATGCCTTCATTTGTTCCTCGGCACGGCGTTGTTCCGTAATGTCGGTTACTATTCCGTCTACTCCTTTGACTGCACCGCTATTTATCCTGAGTCTGTTTTTTGAGCGAACCTGGTGAACCTCACCTTTTTTATTGAGAACGCGGAATTCGTAGGATTCGGAAATGCCGGACAGAACACGTTTGAAGTTTTCAAGCAACACCGGAACATCTTCGGGATGCACAAAATCGGCAAAGTGTCTGCCGATTACTTCTGTTTCGGTATATCCGAAAATCCTTTTTACAGCGGGACTCATGAAAAGGATTATTCCATGTGTATCGGTAGAATATACAACGTCATCAAGATTTGCAACCAACTCGCGATAGCGGGCTTCAGAGCGGGAAAGGTTTTCTTCGCTACGCATTTTTGAAAGAGCTGCGGTAAGGTGAGCGGCGAGTTGTTCATACAAACGTACCATTTCCGGCGCAAAACAATTCTGTTTACTGTTTTCTAATTGGAGAGCCCAAACTTCCTGTTCGCTGACCCGGAGACTGAAAACCGTCTTTTGTTTACTATTGTCATCACTGTAATCCTTATCAGTTGGAAGGCGGTCTTCTTTCTGCAAGAAAAGCTCAGCAGTTTCAAATTCCAATTCCTCTTTAAAGAAGCGAACCGTACGACTGAGCAACTCTGTAATGTTGCGGCTGTCGTTAATCAGCTGCAAAAAGGATACCGTCAGAGACCTTTCTCTATCAGCGCTCTTATGCTGTGTGATGTCAAGGGCAACAGCCATAGCACCTGTGGCCGCTCCTGCGACATCTCGCAACGCAGCAGTTGACATACTGATCCATACTGTCGAGCCGTCCTTGCGCGAACACTCTATCTCCTGCTCTGACAAAGTTTTTCCGGCCAAAATATGTCGGATAAGCGAAGCATGTTCTTCTCCCTTGTTTCTGCAGACATTTAAAAGGGGCATGTGTAGCACTTCGTCGGCCGGTAGACCGAATAGACTCTCTGCTCCTTTGTTCCATGTAAGTACTTGACCTTGAGTATCAAACGAAAAGATTGCTGCCGGTGAAGTCCTGACGATGGTGTCGAGCTTTTCGAAAGTGTCCCTGAGTTGCTCAGAGGACTTGTCACGCTCAAGCTGAATTTCGATGCTTCTCAAAGCAAACGCTAAGTCTGTGCTGACTTCCTGTAACAGATCAATGTCTTCTTTATGAGCTGTGAGCCCCGGAGGCAAAGATGCGAGCAAAGCTCCTATTGTTCTTCCATCATTTTCGATTCGCACGGCAATTGTATTGCGTCTATATGTGTAATTACTGTTTACAGGGCATATGTTGCATTGCTCTGAAAGGTCGGAGCGAACAACAGCGGAGGCCTCGTGAATTGCACTTTTAAGACAATCAGGAAGATCTCCTTTTGCCATTAACAATTCCAATGCTTTAACCATGCGTGATTCACCGGCGTAGGCATCAGACAATATATTGTTTTCATGGCACAAAACAATGCAACAAGTGTTGAAACTGCCGGATTCCACCATTAGTTCGCATGCTTTTTGGATAAGTAATTTAGGGTTGCGTTGTCTTGTTATCAATTGGTTGACATTACGAATTCCATGCAACAAAGAGTTGAGATGTGCAATATGCTCATCAGCCTGCTTGCGCTCGGTAATATCCAAAGACAAAATAAACACACCTTCAGGTATCGGATTGAATTTGAGGTTGAACCAACCGATTGAACCGTCTGTGAAGGTAAACTCATTTTCCATTTGTAGAGCACAGCGTTCGGTCATGCACTGTTTTAGAACTTTGAACATCTCCGTATGTTCAATTCCCGGATACATTTCCACCATGTTCCGCCCTATTAGAGCGTCTTTGGTTGTACGTCCGTGTACTGCGACGGCATCGTTGACATATAGATAGCAAAAATCGTAATCAATAATTTGGCAGCCTTCAATAAGATTGTCCAGCACGCGGTACTTAAGATTATCGATATGCATATGATTGAACATTGGGCTCTTTTCCGTTTCATGCGTGTCGGACATAATTGCCTCTCCTTTTCTTTTCCGTATATTCCGACTGTCGACAAATTGCTCTAAAACCCGTTTGTGACGATGTTGACACAGATAGAACACATAAATGCCCAATCATATCGGAACAAGCAGCATGCTCTCCAGTGAGAAGACAAATGACTTTCAACATGTCACAGAATTAGTATTGATTAATAAGACTGCATTGCAACGACATTATCTACTATATGTCACGAAGATCTGCATTTTTTCTAACCGGCCTTAAATGAGAATCCGTCCTGTAAAGAGTTAGGCCGAGGCACAACCTATGTGTTTCATATTCGGTGATTCAAAGAATATCAGATCTGAAACTGCTTCCAAGAGCAGCAGCCTATGAGTAATGAGAGCATGATTACACATATAATCCATTTAATACCTCTGACACGACTATATATTTGCCGAAACAAAAAGTGCATTATTATAACAATAATCCGTTGACACTATCTATGCATCAATACATGTTAAATATATCGTGAGTATGTCTTAAACAGATGGGGGCATAATAAATGAGCATTCGCCCGGAAGGCAGGTACCAAGTGTCCGAAAAAGACGACGAGAAGCCCGCAACGACTTCTGAGAATGCTCAATGTTCCGATCAACTACAGGATCAACCTCCGCAGGCTTCAAAGGCAACTCCTATTGCAAAAATCCAGCTTGTCAGTATCACAAAAAGCGAAAAGTAATTATTGATCCCGATCGTGTCAAAAGCGGCGGAAAGTCACCGGCCAGGGGCTTGCCATTGCTTATTCAACAGTGACAGACAAGCACAGCGGTACAATTGAGGTTGAATCAACTCCGGGAGAGGGAAGCTCTTTTCTTATCCGTTTGCCCATTGAAAACGAGCTTTAGTAATCCGGCAATATTACCGACAACACTTTTTCTTCCAATTCCGGCTGACTGAACGGCTTAGGCATGTATCCGGAAAGACCTCCTTTTTGTGCTTCGTAGATTTCCTTATCGGAAGCGCGAGCTGATATGAAAAGCACAGGAATACTTCTGTATATTTGCCGTATCTTTGCTGCAGTTTCCGAACCGTTCAATCTAGGCATAACCATATCTGTAATGACCAGAGCAAAATTGTTTTCATTCTTCTTGCACTCAATGACAGCTTCTTCGCCTGAAAGGCATGAAACAACATTCATGCCCATATCTTCCAGCATTGATGAAATAGTATTGAGAACCGAAGGTTCGTCGTCAACAAGCAGAACAGTCTTGTTCTTAGCTCTTGCGGCCGGTTCTATCTCTTTTGAGTAAACCGGCAATGCCAAAGTCATCAGCGTGCCTCGATTGGGCTCAGACACGACCTCAATATTTCCGCCCAGGCTTTTTACAAAACCGAAAACCATGGCCATGCCCATTCCCGTGCCTTTTCCTTCGGGCTTGGTAGTAAAGAAGGGTTCAAAGATGCGTTGTCGAATCTCTTCGCTCATACCTTCTCCGGTATCGCGAACAGACAAAAATAGAAATTCTCCAGGTATTATTGATTCTCTCCTGTTGTTACCATTTATAGCACCGTTTCGCGTGCTTACCGTTAGTTCTCCGCCCTCCGGCATAGCATCCCGGGCATTTAGACAAAGATTTAATAGAGCATTCTGCAATTGTGACGGATTGGTTGTTACCGTCGGGTTTTGAGCATCGAGCTGTGTGTTTAATTTGATTCTTTTGCTGAAACTTCGACTTAGAATCGATACCGTATTATTGATAATATCGTGAACATTGAGCGGTACGCAATCTTTGGGGTTTTTGCGGGCAAAAGTTAGAAGCTGTTCCGGTAAGGCAGCTGCATTAAGTGCGCTTGTTCTAAGCTCATCGATGTACCGTCTTGCATTGCCTTCAAAAGATTTTTCATGGGAAAGAAGCTCGGCCAGGCCGAGAATTATTGATATTTGGTTGTTGAAATCGTGCGCCACTCCTCCCGCCAGCTCACCCAATGCCCTGAGTTTTTCGGATTGTCGCAAATGTTCTGCTGTTTTCACTTGTTCAGTAACATCCCAAAACACTCCGCAGGCAGCCGGTTCTCCGGCATTGCAGTCTGAAGTAAGCACCGCGCGCTCATGCAACCAAATAGTGCGGCCGTCCTTTGTTGTGAATCGATATTGACAATCACTGGTTTTGCCGCTGTGTAAGAGACTCATGAATGATTCATTATAACCGGGACGGTCATCGCTGTGAATTCTGGTAACCCACAGCTTCAGCCCTTCTTGTAAAAGCTCCTCAGCTGTAAAACCGCATACCGAAGACACATTTGAGCTCATATGCACAAGCTTGCCGCCGTGGTCAACTGCCCAAACTACCACCGGAATATTCTCTGTGATTAAACTAAGATTTCGCTCACTGTTCCTCAGATCCTGCCTTTCGCTTACATCGCGTCCGATACATGCAATTAGTCTTTCTTGATCGGGAAGATCGACTGCCGCTGCGCGAAATTCTACCGGAACTCTTTTTCGTGAGTGATGTATTACCGGTATCTCCAGTAAGAAATCTTCACCGTTTAACATTCGGCCTACTGCTGCATCAAGCTCTTCAGTGCGAATTAGAACTTTGTCTTGCCAGTTATGAGGTACTGAGCGCGATTGAATTTCGGAGTCCGTAAGACCGGCAAATTCCCGAAATGCTTTGTTCCAATAGACAGGTTTTCCAGTGGACCACTCAAATACCAAAAACAAGTCCTGTTGAGTATCCATGATTGCCTGCATGAAATTGTTTTTGGCACGATTCATATCGGTAGCCATGAGCAGTCTCTCCTGAATAACGCTGACACAGAGAATAAGCCCTATGCTGACAACTGCCATGTCCATGCCGATATTCAGCCACGCGGACAGATAATATTGAGACATATTCAAACCCGAAGCGTCCGGCCACCAATTATTGAGAGTTCCGATCATGACAAAGACGAAGGATACAAGAACAAGACCGACAGCTCGAAAACCCAAACGACGCCCGTATATTGCACCTGTGATAATAGGGACTCCGCTCAATACCAAGACTGCACCGGTTCTGGCCGGACCGCAAGAAAGAAGGCTGATCATGCTAACCGCATATAAGGAGGTGATAAGCGCAACTGCAGTATAACGAACTTTAAACCGGTTACGAAATAGAAAAACCGTAAACACAATAAGGATAAATGCAATTTGGACATCAAATAGAGGATGCCAGTCACTTTGCCATGCTCTGGAGATCGAGCCTAGTAGAGCCAGAATGCCGAGACCAAGCAAAACCCTAGAAAACCGCTCAACCATTCGGCTGAACAGTGCTTCTCCTGTCCAGATGTCGACATCTTCGAAAATAAAACCGCTCCCAGATTCCGATTTTGGGATAGACTGCTCTCTTATTGGATTCGAAAACATAAACACTCCTTATTCTTAACAAGACCCCCTGAAAGTGCGGCTTTGTACCGGAAACAAACAGAAACAAACAGCGAATATTGTACTTCGCTTTCCTAAATAAGGTGCTTTGATCTCCGGTAAAAAGTATTCAGTGTAAAATTTAGTCGTCAAAGAAAAAAACACCCAAACGGTATTTTTTCGAACAGATGTTCAGTGCAAACCGGTGATGTGGTATCTTAATAATGCTTTGCATAAATGCCATTTCTTTTTGATGAATAAACATCAATTTAAGGATTGCATTTTCAATCATCACTGAAAATGCTAATAAGCTGTTACATTCTCTGCAGGAGAACAATGAACATGAAAATTGAGTCGATTTCATTAAAAAATTTCAAGGCATTTAAAGATGCGGAGATGAAAAACATTCCTTCTTTCTGTGTAATCGTAGGTGCCAACGGCACTGGGAAAAGCACAATTTTTAGTGTTTTTGGGTTTTTGCGCGATGCAATGACCGGTACATTAAATACAGCGTTGTCAAAATTGGGAGGGAGCAGGGGGTTTCAAGAGGTTCGGTCTCGCGGATCCGTTGATGATATAGAAATTGAATTGAAATTTAGAGATAAGCCTTCTTCTCCTGTTATTACGTATTATCTGAAAATTGGGTATAGTAACGGCAAGGCTTATGTGGATAGAGAAGTGTTAAAGTATCGTCGAGGACGAAGCGGACAGCCTTGGCATTTTTTAGATTTTTCTAACGGCAAAGGTACTGCCGTTACTAATGAGCTGGAACAGATTACGGATGTTAAAGATTTGAATCGAGAGGAGCAAACTCTTAAATCCAACGATATTTTAGCTATCAAAGGACTTGCGCAATTTGAACGTTTTCCGGCAGTGGTGTCTTTGGGTAATCTAATAGAAAATTGGTATGTTTCAGATTTTCATATAAGCAAAGCGCGACCTGAGCATGAAGCCGGATATGCTGAGCATCTATCGAGAGAAGGGGAAAACCTTTCCCAGGTAATAGAATATTTGCACAATCACCACAGGGATATTTTCGACATAATACTAGATCTTTTAAAACAAAGGGTTCCGGGAATAACAAATGTCCAATCCAAGACAACTGAAGAGGGGCGAATACTTTTAAAGTTTCAGGATGGAGCGTTTGAAGATCCGTTTTTGGCGCGTTACGTATCTGACGGCACAATAAAGATGCTGGCGTACCTGACTTTGTTATATGACCCAAATCCTCACCCATTGCTATGTGTGGAGGAACCCGAAAACCAGTTATATCCCCATCTACTTTGGGATTTGGCCGAAGAGTTCCGAAGTTATTCGATTCGCGGCGGGCAGGTATTTGTGTCAACACATTCGCCTGATTTTTTAAACGCAACGAAGCTCGAAGAAGTTTTTTGGTTGGAAAAAGCTGACGGATATACTGAAATTAGGCGTGCAAAGGATGACTCTCAGATCGCAGCCTATATGAATGAAGGCGATCAAATGGGATATTTATGGAAACACGGATTGTTCGGCAAGGCTGATCCGTTATGAAGAATATGGTTTGCCTATTAGAAGAACTCTCCGCAAAAGAAATGCTAAAAGCCGTTTTGCCGAAGATACTGCCCACGGATATACAGGTAAGGTACATGGTGTTTGAAGGAAAACAGGATTTGGAAAAAAGAGTTGAACAACGGCTTCGTGCGTGGCAAATGCCGAATACATGGTTTTTAATCATGAGAGACCAGGACAACGGAGACTGTATTTCTATAAAGAAAGAACTTGCGCTTAAGATACAAAACAGCGGAAAAGCCCAAAATACTCTGATCCGAATTGCATGTCGCGAGCTTGAGAGTTTTTATCTAGGAGACCTAAGAGCTGTAGAAAAAGGATTGAATATTAAAGGTCTTTCAAAATTGCAGAAAAAGACCAAATTTCGACTTCCGGATACAATAGGCAATCCGGTAAAAGAGCTGGAGAAGATTACCTTACACGCGTATCAAAAAGTGCAGGGAGCAAGAAGTATCTCTCCCTATCTAGAGCTTGACGGTACAAATACCTCTGTCAGTTTCAATGTTCTTATAGACGGATTGCGGCGATTGTCTTTTTGACGGTTACAGTTTTGGGAAAGCTTTGATTCTACAAAACAAAGAACGATAGACTTATTTGTGATTTTTTGAGTAAGAATATTGATATTGCATTCATTTTAAACAGAACTCATGTACAGTAAAATGAAAAAAAATTAGTCCAACTAGACTTTTTCTGCCTAAAAAATGGTAATAGTGTATATTTGTATTCAGTGGTGTGAGAACATTATAGTTTTAACCAAAACGTTTAATTAGGAGAGCAAAGATGAAATATGTAATTACTTGTGCCATTGCAGCCGGTTTAGCATTGGGTTGCGCTGATGAATCATCAGATGAAGCTGAAAATAAGAATGATTGCGTCAACGGAACCAAAAGGTGTGATGACAGCAATATCGAAATATGTTCGAATAATTCATGGTCTGCGTGGCATACTTGTGAGGACAACGAAACCTGTAAAATGGTCGAGGGAGCACCTGCCTGTCGCGTATCGGGTGGTAAGGACACGGGAGCGGACGGAGATACCGATTCGGACACGGACTCGGATACTGACTCGGACACGGACTCAGATACGGACTCGGATACTGACATGGATGTGGACGGAGATACCGATTCGGATACGGACTCAGATATTGACACAGATACGGATGCTGATACCGATTCAGACGCTGACTCAGATACTGACACAGATGCGGAAGGGGATTCCGATACAGATACAGATACTGATACTGATACTGATGCTGATGCTGATGCTGACACAGATGTAGATACAGATACAGATGCCGATGCCGATACAGATACAGATGCCGATACAGATGCGGATACAGATGCTGATACGGATGCAGATACTGATGATAAACTGCCGGCATTGGTAGACATTATGCCGAATACAGAAGGATGGCTGGACAACGAAGACAACGTTCTCTGTGCAACCGAAAACATGGGTAACACTCTATCCGGAGACATGGGTGACACTTT
>CAYWLQ010000149.1:0-14172 GCA_964458775.1 uncultured Myxococcales bacterium
AGAACAACGATACGCCTGATTGGCTGCTTGTCTATTTGGGCAATGGAGACGTAAATTTCGACAAGGTTTTTAGCGGCACAGTCATTGCAGTCGCGTCGAAGCTTACGTTGCATTCAGCCCATCACACAGGAGCCTTTTTTGCAAAAGGAATTGTGGTAGAAGCAAATGCTGTCATTACTCACATGCCGGGGCTCAGCATTCTCATTGCGAATGATGAATCACTGGACAAGTGTACGAGTTTTGTTCCTCCGAGAGAGAATCTGACCGGAAACGAAAAAGAAGTTGCATTTCAAAAAGACCAACTGCGATATTGTATTAGATTTGAAGGGGATGATTGCTATAGAACCTTATTGGCAAAAGTACAAGTTGACAGAACAACAGCGGCGCTACAGTTTGTGAATCGAACAATAACCGGAAGTCAGTATTTGGGATTATGCAGAGATAGAACTCGCAAGTTGAGACGTGCACGCAATGATGTGCTTTATGCGCAAACTCTTTGTACTGGCGGCGATGAAGACGGAGACTGGGTTATTGATACAGTTGATCAATGTCCCGGTACATTGGAGTTGTATCCCACAGATGATGAAGGTTGCCCCGCTGAATTACCGGAAACACCTGATGATGATACGGTCATTGATTTGGTAAATAATACGTCCGTTGTTTTTGATGAAGCTTGCAAGGCTTCTGAAGTTCCGGGGATTGCCGTTCCCGGAGGATTTTTTAGACGCAGCAACCCGTCACTTGTCTATGTCGTTATAGCAAAACCGTCAGGGCAGACTCCCGGATGTTTGGTTACGTATGAGTTTGAGCTTGTCGGTTGGACAATGGATGACAAGCCCGCGCATTTGTTTATGTACTTTAGGGAATCAGAGCAGACCCATAATTTGGTAGGATTGGGGAAACCGGTACCTAACGGTCTTGTACAGTTTGAGGTAACACCTGAAGACGGGGGCCACAGGGCAAAGTTGGCTACGGATATTAAACCGTACAAAGGAAAGTTTCGAGCACGCGCTTTTAATTCCAAAGGTCAAAGAGGCCATTGGAGTGAATGGATGAGCATGACACAAAAAGACTGTTTGTCCTTAGGTTTTAGATGCGCGAATGCGAAATAGGAGACTAGAAATGAAAATCAACAAAAATAACATATTGTACATATTGTGCCTGACAACAATCGTCGCAATTTTGCCGTTTTCGGCCCGTGCATTGAATTACGAGTATGGACACCAGCAAATGATTATTGATCTTGTGGAGTTAATAAAAGAAAAAGAAGGCCTTCCAATATCTAACGGAACAGAGGCGGAAAAAGCGTTTTGGGAGACACTGTCAATTGCAAGAGCAAGTCTATCTGAGTTGAAGTGTGATCTTCCTATTCCTTATACTCCATACGAGTCAATCTACTGTTATTTAGAAGAACAACGCGAAGCCAAAGCAGCATATTGGCAGGCAAGAGCGGAAGATCCTGACGATCTTGTTTATTCTGTAGAATATAGCCACGAATCAGAGCGACTTGTAGAGGTATACGAGGGTGAAATGTATGAGTGGGTTACTACCTATTGTTACAAAGTAAAAACCAATCCTCCGCAAGATTGCGGATATGACGAAATAGATGATATGAATAATTTTGGTGACGTTCTTATAAAAGAATTAAGATACGAGAAGTTCGAGCGAGATGTTACTTCCGGTCAATGCTTTATGAGACTTAATGAAGAAGCAAGCTCCAACAATGACATAGATTCAGATACTAACTCGGATTCAGACACAGATACAGATACAGATACAGATGCGGAACCTCCCGTGGTCGAACCTTATATCGCGCTAGGCGGAATTTTGGGAAGATGGACAGGAAAAGTTGATGACGAAGTAGATGACACGGTATTGTGGATAAAACCAAGTAACTCTAGAGCCGCAGAGGTAAGAACTGATATACTTGAAACAGCAATAAATGCTTCTCTCACTCCTCTTAAGGTTTTGGTTGCATCATTTTACTGTCTTGGAAGGTTTTTCTCCGGCCGGTCCTGTAATTGGGGAGACGGCATGGATTTGTTTCCTGATATACCGATTGATACAGCAATTGGAGCCATGCCCGGAATGGGAAGAATTACCAATAAAGATTATGTCGGTCTATGGCATATGATGCAACTGGATGCCAAGCAAAATGGAGAATTCAACGACATTCCCGGAACAATAATGGAAAACGCGGGTCCTAATGAATCGGTCGGTTCTTTGGACATGTTGGCCATGACAATAGCTGATATTATTGGCGCCTCGCTAAACGCCAGGCAATCCGGCGGAGTGAGCAGGTACGGAGAACATGACCAAAGAAAAAGAAGTTACGGGGAGTGGCAATCAGAAAACATAGGACTTTTAGAATTCAGTTCTCTGGCAAGCCTTGCTGAATATGGATGGGATGAGTTTAAAAAGGACCCAACACATTCCAAATATCTGGGTTGGCCTCTGCATGCGCTTGGCGATACGATAGTTCCCCATCACTTGGTGGGAACTGCGTCACATGGGCATGCTCCATTTGAAAAAGCTATGGATTTTATATTATCAGATGTAATTGAATCTTCTAAACAAGAAATATTAGAAAGAGGATTTTTTTGGTGGAACAAATACTGCTATAATAAAGAGATGAAAAAAGTTTCGGATATGATTGAGGATGTCTCTATCGGAAATAGAGACATGATTGGGGCATGGGCATGGCAAGACGATGCATCGGTTGCATATCGAGATGCTGATAGTGATAGAGAATTGGAAACTTTAATAGCAAAGCAAGCCTACCTTGAACAACCCAATTTCATTTCTAAAGTTCAGCCGTTGGTCGTTAACTCAAGCGGAGCGGCTCTTGCTCTGCTGCTTTGTGCGTCTCAGACGGTAAATATCGTAGGACATTCAGAAGAAACCAAATGTCCGGCGGGATACAAGTACTGTCCTTCTTATCTCTGCGGGTTTCAATGTGTAGAAAACTATGATGTGCCTGAGCCGGAAGACGCTGACAGTGATTTGGAAATGACAGTTCCTACAACAAACGAAATAGTGCCTCCAATTATAGTTATATGAGTTGTGAAATGAAAAAGATGATTTTTTTTCTAATAGTATTGATCATGCTGGCAGCAACGAGTTGTTTTGAACTTCCTTTTCATCCTGTTTCCAGTTCTTATTCTTGTCGTAGCAGAAGTAAATCTGCATCATGCAGCAGCTTTAGGATTTCTTTTTGTCAAAACGATGGCATGGCAGAGTTGCCCGGTTGTCATATTGAAGAGAAGTGTACTGATATTACAGATGCCGGAACCAACCAAGAAACAGATACTGGCGATACTGATGATTCTGATTCAAATCCGAACAGTCGGGTTTGTAAACAAGTATGTGTCGGAGAGCTGCTTTCTTGTGAAGAAATGGAAAAAGATCAATGCATAAGATCTTATCATTGCAGTTGGACTAATTGAACAGAATAACAAAAGAATAACAGGTTTTTCGACTGAAATATTGTGAAGAGTTTAGTCTTTTACTGTTTTATATGGAATGTACGTATCATATAGGGAGAAATACAATAGGGAGAAATAAAATGTATCGCATATTAAAGTTGGCAATTGGTTTGCTATTTTTGTGCATCAGTCTATTAGCTTGTAACAAAGATGATGATAATTCTAAAGAATCGTTATTATCAGGACGCGAAGAATACACAGGTAGAGGCTCTGAAGCTTGTCAAGACTGGCAATGGGCAATATGTACACATGCTTATACGAAGTGTGTAGATTCAGCCAAGGAGCGCGCATCTTGTGAAGAACAGTTCGGCGGTATAACGTGCTTATCAGATGATGCGGCGAGCGATTGTGCAGCAGATCTTTTATCGGCTGAAAAATGTGATATGTCTCTTTACCAAGCTTGCGGCCCGGATGTGATAGCTGACCGTCAAACAGCAATAGACGGTTGTAATGCTCTTATTGTTGCACAGTGTGAACGATGGCTTACGTGTCTTGACGATGATACTATGGAAGAGTGCATTGAAGATATTTCTTCCATGTATAATTGCAATAGCGCAATAGGTCTTACCTCTACATATGAGGACTGTATTGATGCTGTAGGGAATTGGGGATGCACCGAACCTGAACCGACAGTGTGCAACAGTGTTGTGTTAGTAATGTAAAACGTCCATATGTTATTGACTTCACAGACAAGGTGCACAGACTAGGTTCCGGGGATACCGAAGATTGCAACCTGACGGAGGTTTTGCCGGTACTAAAAATGATATTTTAGTTACAGGTTTTTATTGGTGGAAAGACCACTGTTCTGGAGGAAAAAAGCCGGATGTCAAAGAAATGATAGAAAAGCTTGCAGTTGGAAACAGATCTAAGGCGGGGGATTGGGCATGGAACGATGACGCATCCAAACTGTTTAACGGCGGCTCTACAGAAGAGAAAGATGAAGCAATCAACATGTACTATGAAATGACGGATCCAAAACCGTTTGAGGAGCTTGTAACGCATCTGTGGATAGCCGCCAACGGAGATGCTCTAGCCTTAAATGTTTGTGCGTCTGAGCATGCAAAGCCGCCGGGGGCGTTTGAACATGCGAAATGTGATACCGGACAATATTTTAATATTTCATCATGGCTAGGCATAAACGGATCAATTCAATGTGAGGAACCGGATATCCAAGAAGATGTAAATTCTTTGGTTGTGATTGAAACATATAATGTGCCTATTATCTAGATATTATAGAACTGTTAAATAGGTTTTCAAATGAACAAACAAGTGCATTTTTTTTATTGAAGTTCCTTTTTTGTACGATGGCCCTTTATTATTGTGGATGCGAAAATATCCAGATTCTTTCTCATAAAGGATGCATAATAAGAGGATACTATTATGACTATACAAATTATGGATTAGCAGGTACACGTTGTGAGGATGTTGCGGTTTCGGATTGTGAAGATCTCGATTTTTGTTATCTTCTTACCGATACAGACTGTGAGGAATCATCATTGGATGATTCAGAAAAAAGAGATGCTGGGGAGAAAAATTCCTGCTCTCGATGTGCGGGGGTTCTTGTTAAATGCGGGGGTATCTATTTTGAGAATGAATGTCTCAGGTATAGACAATGCCTATGGGAATAGAAGTATGCAAAAAGATATACAGATACTATGGAATATGCACTTTTAATGTAAACGGTGATAGTAATGATAAAGACTAATACAATAGCAGCATTGGTTATGGTTTTAGCATTTAGCTGCAAAGACGACGAAAAAACTGAATCTACAAGGAAAGACTATTCGGGTAGAGGGTCTGAAGCATGTCAGGATTGGCAATATGCAATATGTAAATTTATGATAAACAAATGCGGTGTTCCCTCGGAACGTCGCAAACAGTGTGAGGATCAATACGGCAGCTTCGAATGTATTTCCGATCAAACAGCTTCTTCATGTGTTGAATCCTTTGAGACAGCTTCAAGTTGTGATGAGAAATTGCTGCAGCAGTGTGATTGGACAAAAATTGCTGATACTCAAGCAGCAATCGATGGATGTGATGTACTAAACGAAGCTCAGTGCGAGTATGCGATTCGCTGCGACACTAGGATGGCGATGGAAGAGTGTATGGATGAAATTGAATCGACCAATGATTGCAGCACTGCTATCGGACTTTCTGCTTCATACGAAGAGTGTTTGTCTGCAATTCAAGACCTATCCTGCGGCGAACCCTCGCCGCCCGCATGTACAAGAGCGGTTTATTCTATAAGGTAAAGAGTAATACATTAATGGCTCTTTTTGTTCTCGGCCTCGCATCACAACTAAAAATTTAAGATTAACTTGGTATTTTTGCCCGGTTGGTGTTGCAAGAATTTTTCAAAGGAATTCGTTCAGAGGGCAATAACAAATACCCTCATAACAGACTCGTCAAAAGCAGGCGATCTCCTCAAGCTCATCGCCGTGCGCGTTAAGGATTGCCGTATATCCGCCGGCATCCGGACAGCTGACCGTAACTTCGCCGTCGAGATACATTTCTTTCAGTTTCTCGACAGCTTCATGTTCCGTCGCTGCTTTGACGGTGAAACTCTGATACTGAACCTCTTTGATGCAGAGTTTGAAGGTCTCCATGCGGTTAATATTGTTCATAGTGGTGACGGTTATGAAATAATTATAAGACTGTTAAGATATTTGTCCAAATCCTGCTCGCTGAAGAATTGAGCCTGTTCACGTTCTTCACTTAACGTGTCGCTAAAACTCTCAAACACTTTGAAATAGACTCCAGCGTCGTTAAGGATACAGCGATATTGCGGCCGCATTGTCCGTTTCGGATACACCAGTACCATCTCGACGGTAAGGTTCGGCTTGATATAATGCACATCCACAGTTTCGATGCTTCCGGTCATGATATTGGTTTTTTCAGGGTCATTGTCGGATTGTGTCATAATAGTGTAATTGAGAAAATAAATTAGATGGCCGGCGGGAGAGGGCTATCGCCCCCAACCCGCATCACGACGCGCATTTTCGCCGAGGTACCCGAGCTGATCCCCCTCGACGATATAGACGACCCTGATTTCGGGTTCGTCGTCATCATCTTCCCGGTCGTCATCGTCGATGTCATCATCAATATCGTCCTTGTCCGCAGTCGTTTCGATTACGTCATGGACTCGATACTCCATCGGCCATTTGGGCTGAGAGGCTATACGTACCTCGGAATCCTGGTCGTAGGTTTTAAGTAACCTGATAAGCTCACTAACTGTCATCATGGTTTTTGGGGTTAAGAAATAAACAACCGCAAAAAACCGTCGCGCCCCAAGCGGAGGGGCAAGGAGAAATCCCGAAGGGTTCAAATCCTTGCGCCTTCGCAGGCCGACGGTAAAATAGCGGTGTTGTTTCTGCCCGGATGACCTGACGGGACGGTAAAAACTTATGGTACATAAAAGGTAACGGTTATGAGATTTGAGGAATAGATACTGTCGTAACCGACGAATCGACAAGAGCGCCTTAGATTCATGGCTTCTTAATCGCTTCGAAAAAATAGAAGTTCTCATCACAGCCCGGACACACGAGCGGATACTCCTTCTTGAGTTCCGGGTCGGTTTCGTTTCGCAGCTTTTCGCCGCAATGCCGGCAAAAATATTCGGTTTTGCACATGTTATTAACTGATTATGAATTAAATATGTCTGTTTTGATGCAGTAAGCATCTCAAAATTCCAACGGCAGAGTTGCCGGGATATCTTGTTTTACAACTTCGAGCCCTTTCGAATGCAGTGCCCGGTCAAACCTGACCTGCTCCAGCACCCGTATGCAACATCGGTCGACCACTGCTGTTTTCTCCGAAGAGTTGTCTCGCAAAATACCTTCGAGAAATTCTATGATTCGGTCCATCTCTCTCATAACGGCGGTTTTTCGTCCCGTTTTGTCAGATATCATTACCGGCGAACTGTACCCTATGTAGGAGGCACGTACCTCGGAGGCGCACGCCGCTTCTCCGTCATCGAACTTCGCCATCTTGATTTTCGCCTTGACCGGACCCTTATTGTAGACCCGATAGAGCAGACTGTTTCCTGTATGATTGAGACGCATATCCTCCCTGTCATTCAGGGGGACGATTACGCCGCATTCGTTGAGTTTGCCGTTGAGTAGTTTGGACATATTAATATTTGGTTAATGATTTATAAAAAAGGGACTATCAATTTTCAATCATATGTTTTTCTGCGACGCCTTTCCTTTATCATCTCGCCGTTCAGATAGATCTGGCTGTACCCGTAGTCATCCCCCTCGCCTTCAACATCAAAGTAGTATTCAAATCGCACTTCGGGAAACATCTCTTCACTGCTAACGAAAACTGATCGGTCTGTGCTCACCAAAAGTGATCGGTGTTAAGATCTGGATTTGTGGTTACGATGATCTGGATAACAAGAAAATAAAATAATAAAAATATGTATTATCTGGTTTTTGATTCTTGTGGTTTCTGGGTAAAAAATTGGTTCAGCGAGCGGTGTCGGCAAGGCGGGCGAGGATGTCTTGGAAGCTCTCGGGTTCGCCGGTTCGTTTTTGTTGGATAAGTGCATCGGTGATGGGTCGAGGTAGAGATAGGACTTGGTATAGATTACCGTCGTAGGCAATCAGGTCTTTATGGATGAGTTCTTGTTTTGCGGTGTCAAGGTCGTCGGCATTGAGCTGAAAATAGGACAGGATGCGTTGGTCGCCGTAGAAGCTCAAGCCCAGACGGTCTGCGGCAAGACAGAGGAATAGGTAGAGGAGCTTAGCGTTGTCTGAGAGGTCTCCAAAGAGGCCGTTCATGAGGATGCGGCAGGGGATCCAGGCGAAGGGTTTTTCGACGGTTCTTACGCGGTTGTTCCGTATGGGTTGAGGCGGATTCATGATGGTTTTTCTCCTGTGTTTTTTATCTTCGGCTTGGTCGGCTTTGTTTCCTTTTTTACCTTTGTTTCCTTTGGTTCATTTGTTTCCTCCTCGTCTGGTTTTCTAAGGGGCGGACCTTTGATACGGATGGTTTTGCAGTGGTGGCGGAGCCTTGAGAGCAGTGCCTCTACCATTTTTTTGTTGCCGAGGAAGTCGTACCATTCATCGTAGTCGAGATTGGTGGTGATAATGGTGGACTTACGGTTGTAGCGCTCCTCCATCAGGCGGAAGAAAATATTGGTCTGTTCCTTGGTGAGGTTGAGGTAGCCCATTTCATCAATCAGTAGAAGGTCGATACCGGCGAGGTGGTTGATGAGCTTTCTTGTGGAGCGGTCGGCGAGGCTTTCGTACATTTCCTCGAAAAGGTCCTGGGCTTTGATGAAGCGGCCGCGATAGCCGTTTTCCAATGCCTTTCGCAGAATGGCGGAGGCGAGGCCGGTTTTGCCCACGGCGGTTTCGCCGATGAAGACGATGTTGGTCGCGGACGCAATGAAGGCGAGCTCGGCGAGTTCCATGACAGCGGCCTTGGAAACGCCTTTCTGCACTTGGAAAGGAAAGGTTTCGAGGGTCCAGGGCTCGGGGATCTTGGCCTGCTTGATGCGGTACTGCATGCTGCGCTCCTGTTTGGAGAGATGCTCTTCCCGCAGAAGCCGCGCCAAAAAATCGGTGTAGCTTAGTTGTTTGTCGGCCGCTCTTTCGAGCTCTCTGTCGATGATCTCCCGCATGCGCAGAAGCCCTAGCCCTTTGAGCAGTTGGTCCATATTGTCATTCATCGTTGTTCTCCTCTTCATCGGTATCTTGGATATTGAGCCGGAAGTAGTCTCCTGCGACATTCCGCAAAATCATTTGCTCTATGCGGTCGAGGTCCGTGAGGCCGTATTCGAAGGCGCGGGAAACTGCTTTCAAGAGAGCGTCTTTCGGGTAGTCGATATAGAAGCGGTAGAGTTTTCGGATATGCCTTAGGTTTTGACCTTCTTCTCGGAGTAACGCGACCAGTCGGTCAAGCTCGGGTGCGGCGACGAGCAAGGTCTTCTCTTCTTGAAGCTTCGGGACGCCGGTGTTTTTGCCCGGCCTTCGTCCCGGTGTTCGATGCGCCTTGTCGATGACCAAAGCCCGCGAGCGTTCAGGCGCGCGCTTGTGCTCGGCCACCAGAGTATGCTTGTGATACACGCGGACTTTGTCGATGGTCTCCCGCACTTCCACTGTCCGCGACAGAAGCTCGTCGGGCACCGAGTAGCGGTTGGTGTGGAGATTCACGTTTCCCTCCATGTCCACAACGCGGCTGTGCAGCGCATAAACCTCCGGCACAAAGGTCGGCAACGACTCTAGATGAAGCCGCTCGGTTTGATACAGCTCGATGGGCCTCGCTTGTTGCTCCAAAAGAAAGCGATGACTCTTTCTCGCGCACCAGTCTGCGAGCTGTCGATTGAGATCGTCGAGGTCCGCAAAGGTTCTGCCCGGATAGAAGTTGTGCTCGATATAGTGAAACGGCCGCTCCACCCGCGCCGACCGGTTCGCATCTCCTTTCTCGTGAGCCTCAAAATGAAATCCGAATCGCTCTCCGAAGGCCTTCATCTCCGGCGCAGGGATCGCGTTCTTTCCCGTTCCGCTCGCTATCACCACGTTTGTGTTGTCCACCATGCAGCGACTCGCCGCACCCCGAAAAAACGTCTTGATTGCCTCGGTCAAAAAGACCTTGCAGTAAAACCGATTGAAGGTCGTGTAAACCTGCGCAAACATCATCCGCGAAAAACACAAAACCACCGACGCGCACTGCAAAAGCAAAAGCTTTTCTCCCACCTTCACTCGATGCGGCGACGTGTCGTGCTGCATCTCCTCTCCATGCTTGAATTCATACCGCCCGCTGCGCTGCTTCGGTTTCACACCGATGCCATGCTCGCGGCAAAATTGTCACATAGCATGCTAACTGATCCAACAGTAAGCGGATAAACTGATCCGAGAGAAAGCGGATAAAGTGATCCATTTGAAAGCGGATAAACTGATCCTAGTAAAAGCAGATAAAGTGATCCGAAATTTTGTTTAGTAAGAAACAGAATGGAGCATAAGAAGCAAGCGAGTCGGGAATATTAAAGAAGTAAAAAATTAGTTGGGTAGAGGGCTTTCATTTTATGCAAAGACGGCAATTGTCAAGTTGCATTCAAATGGAGGTCCAAATGAGCAATGAGAGAGTGGAAATGGATAGATTGCAGGAATTGATACGTCTTCACCGAAAGGGGGAGAGGTGCCGCAATGTGGCAAGGATGTTGAAGATGAGCCCTAACACGGAGCGGCAATATCGAGAGATATTCAGTGAAGCAGATATACTTAACGGGAGCGCTTCGGAGTTACCGTCATTAGAAGAGATAAGGGAAGCAGCTTCTAAGCGATTGCCTGAAAAAGCAGGAGTGCAGCAGATATCTAAAGTGGAGAGATGGCGGGATACGATAGAAAGGATGCATGATAAAGGAGCTGAGGCCAAAGCGATATATGATTATTTGAGGCTTGAGGAGAAAGAGTTTAAAGAGAGTTATTGGTCAGTACAGCGATTTTGTCTTCGAATAAAAAAGGCCGGACCGATTCGAGCCGAAGAGGTGTCGATACCTGTTGAAACAGAAGCCGGCGATGTAGCGCAAGTAGATTTTGGATACGTAGGCAAGCTGTATGATGCTCAAAGCGAAGTATTGCGCAAAGCATGGGTATTTGTAATGGTTTTAGGTTTTAGCAGATACATGTTTTGTAAAGTTGTTTTCAATCAAAAGCAGGACACCTGGATTAATCTGCACATGGAAGCATTTGAATGTTTTGGGGGAGTTGTGAAGACGATAGTGCCTGACAATCTGAAGTCGGCAGTAATACGAGCGGCATTTTCAGTGGATGATAAGAGTGAGCTTAATCGCAGTTACCGAGAGTTTGCTAGGCATTATGACATAATGATTGATCCTGCGCCTGTGCGTTCTCCTGAGAAAAAAGGGAAAGTGGAGTCCGGTGTAAAATATGTGAAGAATAATTTTTTTAAGCCGAGAGATCTTAAAGACATAAACTATACCAATCAAAAACTGAAAGAATGGGTAATAGAAATAGCGGGCAATCGAATTCATGGAACCACCGGCAAAAGGCCTCTTGCGCAGTTTGAAGAAATTGAGAGAGCTGCATTAAAAGGTCTTCCGCAAAGAAAATACGAACTAATAACGTGGAAAAAAGCAGCTGTTCATCGGGATGGAAGGATATTGTTTGATGATCGCCTTTATCCTGTACCATGGCGTCTCATAGGGAAAAAGGTATGGGTGCGAGCTACCAGGCTTTCTGTAGAAGTGTATCATGAAGATAGAAGAGTTGCGGCGCATCAGCGAGGAGTACCTGTAGCCAAAGAGATAGCCGATCTTTACCTGCCCGAAGGTCGGAGTGATTTGCGTCATCGCAGCAGTGAATATTGGATAAAACGAGCCTTTGCAATTGGTGAAGAAGTAGGCAATTACATAAAGGAAGTATTTGAACAAGACGATGTTTTGAGCATGCTTCGCCGTGTCCAATCGATAGTCTGCTATTTGGAAAAACATCCTTCATGTAGAGCCGTAGCCGCCTGCGAACGTGCGTCATATTACGGCAATTTCGAATACCGAGGCATCAAAAACATATTGCTAAAAGGCCTGGACATGGAGCCTCTTCCGACAGTCATAATTCTTCCAAAGGAACAGTTTACAAACCCTAGATTTGCAAGAAAACCAAGCGAATTGCTTCAACTACAAATGGAGTTTTCAAATGAGCCCAATTGATGAATTGCTACCCATTTTGAAAAAACTAAAACTTACCGGATTGTTGTCAACACTCGACATCAGACGTGCACAGGCAGTGGATGACAACCTATCTTACGAGGAATTTCTATTGAGGATCTTTTGTGACGAAATGGAACGAAGAGATGCCAAGCAGTTAAAACAGAGGCTCAATAAGGCCAATTTCGAACACGCAAAAACACTTGAGGATTTCGATTTTCATTTCAACCCCAAAATACCAAAAGCAAAAATCGTAGACTTATCTACCTGCAATTTCATTCATAAACACGAAAACGTTTTACTGGTAGGACAAGCGGGTACAGGAAAATCGCATATTGCACAATCAATCGGCAACAGAGCTTGCAGACAGGGATATTCAACAACCTTTTTATCTGCACAAAAAATGTTTTCATCATTAAAAGCAGCCCGCGCAGACAACAGCTTCGAAAAAGCAATAGAAAATCTCGCCAAGCCCGACTTGCTTATTATAGATGATTTAGGACTAAGAACTCTGCGCGACAACGAGCCTGATGACCTTCATGACCTGATTAAAAGCAGGTACGAAAACGGGTCCACAATTATAACGTCCAATAGAGCCGTGGAAGAATGGTATCCTCTCTTCAACAATCCATTAATGGCCTCCGCTGCAATGGATCGATTGCTGCATCATGTGCATGTAATAGAGATAGAAGGCGAATCATACAGAACCGCCAAAAGAGTATAAGACACATGATTGAGCCGAATATAGCTTCCCAACGCGAAACAACTGATCCCAAAACCCATTGACAACGCCTTCGATGTAAAAAATAGAACAAAAATAGAACAGAGAAATAGACGTTACTAAGGAAATCGTTCGGACAACAACAAAAGGACGATCCGGGGACAAAGTCCCCTCAATGTGGACAGTGCCGGGTCTGCCGGCAGGTATGGACAGACTGTGGACGGCAAAAAACAATCGGACAAGCCGTCCACAATCTGACCAAACCTGCCTTGGACAAGTCATCGACTGGACCTTTGACTTGACCACAGCCCCTTGGATAACTGCTCATTTGGACAATGCAGTTACCCACACTGCCCACATGTTTCAACGACGACTAAATTTCTGTAATGTTTAAGAAAAAAAACCGGAACAAATATGTTTTATATTGGCGAATCCCAATTCACCCCTAAATATATTACCCGTCTTTAATATGACACTGAGCGGATCAGTTTGGCCGCTATCAGAACCGTTTTTGCAAAAGCTCAAATACAGTTTTTGCAAAAGCTCAAACACCGCTTTTACCAAAACCAAAATCGCCAAATATTAGGATCAGTTTGGCCGCTAAATAGCGGATCAGTTTATCCGCTACTTGACAAAATCTCGTCATGGTCGAGTACGGTATCGAAATCCCGTCGCTCAAGAGCTCCTCCTGCACCCGCACAAGGTTTCCCTCGCACCGTTCGTGAAGCGCGATAATTCGCTCGCGATGCGGCTCCGCGCAGGATACCCGCGCAAAGCCCGGCACTTCAGCTGTCCCCTCTTCCAAAACTTTCCGCACCGTGTTGGGCGACAGCTTCAGCACCTTTGAAATGGGAAGTACGCCCTGTCCTTCAGCTCTCAGCTTCATAATTGTTGTCCGTGTCTCTTGATCCAGCATTGCTCCGTTTCTCCATCGTTTCGCTTAATGCCGCAAAGGACGACCGCGCCGCCTGCCATCTCTCCATGGTCTCGGCCGGAATCAGCCCTTTCATTTCTCGAATTCGACGCCGCGCACGATTGCTTACCGCGTCGAGTATCTCCATATCGTTCCCTACATTTTTACGCTCATCGCCGATGCTCTTTTTCGACACTGCCTTGTCTATTCTATCGCTTACCTTCAAAAACAATTCAGGATTGCACACCACCAAACGACGTTGCTCTGCATCACCGAGCTTCCAGGTTTCATACACATGCTGAAGCTCCCTCGCGCTCGTCCGCCTCCCCGGTATGAACCTGATACATAGGTAACAGAAAAACCGGAGACATGGGTAACACTC
>CAYWLQ010000150.1:0-14035 GCA_964458775.1 uncultured Myxococcales bacterium
TTGAGACTTTTGCTGCCGTAAAGCTTTTTGTAGATCATCACCGATGGTTTCAAGTTCCTTTTTATCTCAGAACCGGCAAGCGACTTCCCACCCGTGTAAGTGAAGTAGTAATCCATTTTAAAAAAACTCCCCATCCGGCTTTTGGAGTACGAACCGATAATTTAGATGTTCAAAATCGTTTGGTAATTCGCATTCAACCTGATGAAGGAATTCTGCTGAGCTTTGGTTTAAAAAAACCCGGAGCCGGATTTAATTTGCAACCGGTCAATATGGACTTTCATTATAGCGACCTTCAATCCGAGCAGCCGCCTGATTCGTATGAGCGTTTGCTTTTGGATTGCATGGAGGGTGACGGAACTCTTTTTGCGCTGGGTGACGCAGTAGAGGCATGTTGGAGATTTATCGATCCGATTTTGGAGCATCAAAAAGACAAAGGTCGCATTTTCGGTTATCCTGCCGGAACCTGGGGCCCGTTGGAGGCTGATGCTTTGATGGATCGCAATAGACATCGTAGGCGTTATCCCTGCAAAAATCTTTTCGGTGACGGAGAGTTTTGTGAGCTATGAATAATCCTAATACTATTCTACCTGAACGGTACGCAATTTTAGACCCTCCTGATTTATGGATTTCTTTAGCAAAGCATATTTTGAAATGCATAGAGGATAATGTAACCCAATCCAAGGTTTTTCATTTGGCATTGTCAGGGGGAGCAACTCCTATTAATTTTTTTCGTTGGATATCAACCCAAACAGAATTGAATTTCGATTGGCACGATGTGCATCTCTGGTGGTGTGATGAACGCTCAGTTCCTATATCAGACGTGCGTAGTAATTTTGGAACAGCTCTAGATGAACTGATAAATCCGTTGAGATTATCTTTAGAACAGGTTCATCCAATGCCTGCATATCCTGACCTTAAAAAGGGAGCGGAGAGCTATGCCGATGAGCTTTGTCACTTTTTGCCGGTATCAGACAATTTGCCTGTATTCGATTTGATATGGCTTGGAGTAGGAGAGGACGGCCACACAGCAAGTTTGTTTCCTATGGCACCGACATTAAATGAAGATAGCATTGTGGTATCAGAACCGCGTGCACCGGACGGAACAGGACGGTTGAGTTTGTCTTTACCTGTGCTGATGTCCGCTCGAAAGATAGTTGCGGTGGTTTTAGGGAAATCGAAACAAGCGGTGCTTTCTAAGATCTTTTCCGACCGAAACTCTGATTTGCCTGCTGCTCGTATGATCGCCGGTCGTCCGGATATTTATTGGTTTTTTAATTCCGAAAGTTTTCCATTAGGCTTTTAAGGAGAGAAACAATGCAGAACGCTGATATTGCTGTAATAGGTTTAGCTGTAATGGGGCAGAATCTCATTCTAAATATGGCTGAAAAAGGCTTTAAAGTGATGGCGTACAATCGAACGCCGGATCGAGTAAAAGAGTTTAAGGATGGTCCTGCTAAGGATTTCCCCGGCATTGAAGCTACTTCGTCACTCGTTGAAATGGTAAGTGCTCTTAAAACACCGAGAAAGATAATGCTGATGGTCAAAGCCGGTTCAGCGGTTGATTATGTAATTGATCAACTGATTCCATTATTGTCTCCGGGTGATGTCATTATTGACGGAGGAAACTCACATTACGCCGACAGTGCCCATCGCTCAATTGAACTGGAAAAAAGAGGCTTGCTTTATGTAGGAACAGGAGTGTCAGGTGGAGAAGAAGGGGCGCGAAAGGGTCCGTCCATAATGCCCGGCGGACATGTTGCTGCTTGGCCGCTGGTACAACCGATCTTGCAGTCCATTGCTGCAAAAACACAATCCAATGAACCTTGTTGTAATTGGGTAGGCGAAGGCGGATCAGGACATTTTGTAAAAATGGTTCATAACGGCATAGAATACGGCGATATGCAGTTGATTGCAGAAGCCTGGTGGCTATTGCGAAATCTCTCCACATTGAGCGATCAAGCGATTGCCGAGGCGTTTGCAAAATGGAACAATACAGACTTGTCCGGATATCTGGTCGAAATTACCGCCAAAATTCTTGAGGTCAAAGATGAATCCGGCAATCTTCTGTTAGATAGTATTTTGGATTCTGCAGGACAAAAAGGCACAGGTCGATGGACAGCAGAAGCCTCACTGGCATCCGGCATCCCGCTGACTCTGATTACAGAATCTGTCTATGCGCGCTCTTTGTCGGCAATGTTAGAGGACAGAAAAGCGGCGGCGGACAAAACTCGTTTGTCGGGTAATGTTCAAAAGATTTCCGTTCAGGAAGCTGAACGTTTTTTAGATGACGTTAGAGACGCACTGTTGGCTTCAAAAATAATATCCTATGCCCAGGGCTTCATGCTTCTGCGCAAGGCATCTATTGATAATCGTTGGAGTCTGGATTTTGGGTCGATAGCGATGATGTGGAGAGAAGGATGCATTATCAGAAGCTCTTTCTTGGAACGTATTAGAGAAGCCTTTGAAAGAGACAATACTTTAGCATGCTTGGTGATTGACAAATGGTTTGAGGAAATTCTTTACCGTTGTCAATCGGGATGGCGGCGAACACTGGCGACTGCCGCTCTCAATGCCGTACCGGTTCCCGCAATGTTTTCGGCACTCTCCTTTTTTGACGGTTATCGATCAGCAAAACTTCCCGCCAATTTAACGCAAGCTCAACGCGACTTTTTCGGGGCGCATACCTATGAAAGAGTTGATCGACCAAGAGGTGAATTCTATCACACTGATTGGATAGGCAGCGGCGGAGCTTCTCGCTCCGGCAGCTATAATGCCTAGAATTAATGGTGTATTTTTCTTTCAAGATGAATTAGATATTTACCTATGATGAATAGCTTTCTTAACGGTGAAGATATTCTGGTAGTAACAGCCGGTTATTGGGATACAGCTAAACGTATAAGACACAAAATGCCTATGCAATGGGCTCGTGCGGGCTCTCGGATTCTATGGATAGAACAATCCCCATTTCCGGACGCAGCCTGGTTCAAACCGGATGTTTTAGCCAAAAGTGTGACCGGCGATCTTCGAGAGGTTGAGCCTAGACTTTTTGTTGCATCAATGCCTTTGGCTGTTCCCTGCATGTATAGGTCGGGTGTGCTTGGAGATGTTCTTAAGGCAATACAGCGTCCTCTCTACTTTAGAAGACTTAGACACTATCTTGCAAAACTAAATTTTAAGCCCAAAATTGTTGTTCTTTTTCAGCAAGCTGCACGGATGGATGTTTTTGATTATTTCAAAGATTGCATAAAAATATATTACAATCACGATGTATACGGTTACGGTTATGCAACTCCAATTCAAGAAAAAACTCTTGAGCTGTGTTGTAAAAAAGCTGACATCGTTTGGTGCACCGCCAAAGAGCATTTGGAAATGCTAATTCCGTATAATTCTAACACCCATTTTATTCCGCATGCTGTTGACGAAGAGTGGTTCAATACGTATCGCACTGTGACCCCTATAGAGTATCAAAAAATTCAAAAACCAAGATTGGTCTATACCGGAGTATTTCAAGAAAAGGTCGACATTCCGCTGCTCATTGAAATTGCAACTCGAAAACCGGATTTGCAACTAGTTTTTGTAGGTCCTGTTGAACCCAAAAACCTTGACCGCAGTCTTATCGAAAAACTCCAATCCTATCCCAATGCACACTTTTTAGGAGAACGCGATGTAAACGAACTTCCCGGCTTTATTGAAGGTGCATCAATATTAATGTTGCCCTATCTGCCTACTAACAACATGAAATCAACCGGATTATCTTTGAAATTCTACGAGTACCTGATCAGCGGCAAGCCGATTATTATATCTCCGTTTACCAAAATGCAGGTCTCAGATCGATTTTACTATGCAGCGAGCGGAGCAGATGAGTGGGTCACAAAAATAGAAGAACTGGAGAACGGAGACGGCAAGATTAAGAGCAAAGAGCGTATAGCTTTTGCAATGGACAACACGTACTCCGCTCGAATAAAGATTCAACAGCAACTTTTGGAACCCTTTTTCAAGATTCAATAGTTTTAAATATTAGTGATCCGACCATCTTCTTGTCATTCGCTTTTCCATTTTTATAATGTGATAGATAAACAAGAGTCGTTTTGCTGCAAACCTTGTGATTCCCGGAAAGACTGTTGATAGATATGTGACGTAGGTAACGTAGCGAGGAAACAGTCTGCCGAATCGATCGACTGTCTCTCGAGCATCTTCTTTATAACCGTGATAAATGGTCTGAAGGAGGCTTTCTCTCAAAAGCCAAGTTGCATAGATATCAAATTCGGCTTCGCGTCCGTATTGTTTTGCAATAGGAATTAGTTTGTCTACCAATCGTCTGAATACCTTGCCGTCTTTAGCCTTGGTACGTCGCTCCTGAAGAATGGGATTTCTAACGTCAAGATGAAACCGTGCAAGCGGTTTATTAACATAGCCGAATTGGGGGTACTTAAAGGCAATTCTACACCACATATCAGAATCTTCAGCGCGCAAAAAAGAAGGGTCAAACATACCGACTTCCGAAAAAACGTCTTTTCGGATTAAAAAGGTATTGGTAGCTTCAATTATATGTCCCTTGCCGACTGCAAGCAAATAGTTGTCAAAATATTCTTTACTACCTAAGCCGCAAAGAGCTTTGTCGGGATTGGAGCGAAAAGTCTCAACACCGAAATTATTGTTAACTGCATTTCCCCCGCACCAGGCAAGGTCGGAATGGCGTTGGATGATTTTCATCTGCGATTCGAGCCTTTCAGGCATCCATTCGTCGTCGGAATCCAAAAAAGCAATCCATTTTGATTTTGCCGCTTCAATTCCGGTATTTCTAGCCTGACCTGGGCCGCTGTTGTCTTGTCTTATGTATTTTACTTTATTTTTAAAACGTTTAACTTGCTCAGCGGTGTCATCTGATGAACCGTCATCAACAACAATAATCTCATCAGGCGGTAAGGTTTGAGACAGTGCGCTTTCTAAGGCTCTTGCAATTGAGGCTCCTGCGTTAAAAGCGGGAATAATCGCGGTTACAGAATATGGGTTTGTTTTTTTTGCCGGCATGACTAAACCTCCAAGCAGTAAGAAGAATGCAAATATCTTTACGGTTCTGTTACAGAAAGCCTTTTTAATGAATTATTATAGGGCGGCCGAGCTATTCCTCGATCTGTAATTATGGCAGTTACCAGCTCTGCCGGTGTAACATCAAACGCCGGATTCATCACTTTTACACCTTCGGGAACAATTTGTTCTTCAAATACATGTGTTACTTCTCTGGCGGGACGCTCTTCGATGGGAATTTCTTTTCCGCTTTGCATCGAAAGATCTATTGTTGACCATGGTGCCGCCACATAAAACGGAACATTATAAGCCTTGGCGGCAAGCGCAGCACTAAGGGTTCCAATTTTATTTGCCACGTCTCCGTTGGCTACTGTTCGGTCAGTGCCCACAACAACCAAATCAATTCGACCGCTCGCCATTATAGAAGCTGCTGCTGAGTCGGAGATAACCGTAACATCAATTCCGTCTCGTGCTAATTCCCAAGCTGTCAGCCTGGCACCTTGAAGAAACGGTCTGGTTTCGTCAGCAATAACCTTTACTTTTTTTCCGGCTTCTACTGCGGAGCGAATAACCCCCAACGCTGTTCCGTGACCTGCAGTTGCAAGAGCGCCGGCATTGCAGTGAGTAAGTATTGTCGCTTCGTCAGGAACCAGCTCTGCTCCAAATTTTCCGATTGACCTACACAAAGAAATATCCTCTGCATGAATATCTTGCGCCTCTTGAAGCAAGGTGTTTCGAATGCTGTCTTTGTCCGAATTTTTTTGTTCTTCGATTTTTCTTTTCATACGTTCGATTGCCCAAAAGAGATTTACTGCCGTGGGTCTTGTTTTTGCGAGCAGTTCACATGCGGAAAGAGCGGCATTTACAACTTCGATACTGTTGCCATTTGCATTGTATGCTGCTAGAGCCACACCGAAAGCGGCAGCGCATCCTATAGCAGGAGCTCCCCTTATAACCATAGTAACAATAGCTTCAGCAACACCTTCGACATCAGCATACTCATTGTATTTTTCGTATTTTGGAAGCAGTCGTTGATCGATCATCACAACTCGTTCGTTTTTCCAGCAGATTGTTTCGAACGATTGAATTCTCTCTTTCATATGTTTTTCTCCGTTTTTTTGTCGGTCTCTAAAAAGAGGTATATCAAAGCTCTTTACCCTTATTTTAAATGCTGTACAACCATCGACTGAAAAAGGGGAAGGTAATTTCTAGGTAGGCAAATAAACAATGCATTGGATTTCTAAAGATAGATTTCGAGAAGCGTGGAATAAATACGGCCTGATTGTGGTGGGGAATATTGTGTTCTTTATCTTGCTGTACTTTATATCTTACAGACCCCACAACACCGAAAATCGCTCAATGGACCTTTTAAGTTTTGCTCAATCAGCCGAGAACAAAGGTCGCCACGAAACAGCTGTTGATTTATACGAAAAAATAATCACTGATTATGAAGGAACAAGAGCGGCTCAGACTGCGGCTGAGAGAATACCGGAATTGAAAAATAAGTTGTCTGCAAATAGAGTAGTTCCGCCTGACTGTCCTGCCCGTTGCGAAGATTTAAATTTGGAAGAAATGCTTCGCAAAGAACCGACGCTCTATGTTGCGACCCATATGGCCAAGCACTACGAACGCTATCCGGATGATCGAGAAAAGATAAAAGAAATTATTATTAAGAACCTCAAAGTTGCTCACGAATGGTCAAAAATTTCTATTGAAAAACTAAAGGGAGAATCCGAATTCCAATCAAAAGAGATGCAACAAGCATTTTTTGACCTACGTCCGGAATGTATTATGAAGCCGGATTTGATATACGATGATTTTGAGGTTAAAAACGCAAATTTTTTTACCTGGACAAATGTTACAATAGAACTGACGGTTTCCCAAGGGCAAGCAAAGAAAAATAAGCTTACTAGAAATGACAAAATTCTTGCGGACCAAAATGTAGACATGCTGGAATTTAGGGTTAAAAAAGATGGCGGACCGGTTACATGTCTTATTACAATCAAATCAGATCAGGGACGAATAGAGATATCTCAAGAGATTTAGATTCGGTTTAGGCATTCCATTGATTGTTCGTTTTGCGGCGGCGAAATCAACTGATTTTTGACGGCGTGTTTTCGCCGCCAGGCAAACACTGTTATCCAAAAGTTCATATCTATAGATTTCAGCATCTTACACACATAAAGAGCGTAGGCACGACTTTTGCCTTGTGAAACTGATGCGAGGTGACACATGAATGTTTCGGTAAATTGTGCAGCTTTGGCCGGAGTTCGTGCCGACTTTGTTGCGGTTGAAGTTGATCTCGCTTTTGGGCTTCCTTCTTTTTCTATCGTGGGCTTGCCGGAAGGAGCAGTAAAAGAATCCAAGGTAAGAGTTCAGGCCGCTCTTAACAACTGCGGATATGCTGTTCCTCCTCGGCGTATAACCGTTAATTTGGCACCGGCAGATTTAAAGAAATCGGGCACCGCCTTTGATTTGCCTATTGCACTTGGAATGTTAGCGGGTGCGGGGCTTATTCCTCCTGAGCGATTGAACAATATGCTTATCATCGGCGAGTTGGGTCTTGACGGTACTTGTCGTCCGGTTCCCGGTGTTTTGCCGTATGCCATGCTCACAAAACAAATGAAATGCTCAATGATGTTTGTTCCAACAGACAATGCAGCCGAAGCTGCTGTAGTCGAAGATATATCGGTTTTACCGGTATCCAGTCTTGTTGAAGCAGTTATGCATCTCAGCGACCAAATACAAATTAAGCCCTTTCCTTTTACCGGCATCGATTTATCCGTTGGCCGAAGCGATGTTGATATGGAAGATATTCGCGGTCAAGAAAATGCCAAACGTGCTTTGGAGGTTGCTGCGGCAGGTGCTCATAATGCGATTATGATCGGCCCTCCCGGATCGGGAAAAACAATGCTGGCGAGAAGGCTTGCCACTGTTATGCCTCCTTTGACATTTGAAGAAATGCTGGAAGTTTCGGCTGCTCATTCTGTGTTGGGTCTAACAGGAGCTTCTTGTCCTCTTATTGTCAGACGTCCGTTCAGAGCGCCGCATCATACTGTTTCGGATGCCGGATTGGTGGGCGGCAGCAATCCTCCTCGTCCGGGAGAAGTATCTTTGGCCCATGACGGCGTGTTGTTCTTGGATGAGCTGCCTGAATTTAAACGACATGTACTTGAGGTTTTAAGAGAGCCTTTGGAAGAAGGAGAAATTACCATTTCCAGGGCCGGCGGGCGAATGACCTTTCCTGCACAATTTACTCTGGTGGCAAGTATGAATCCTTGCCCATGCGGATATTTGGGTTCTCCTGATCGCAACTGCGTATGTCCTCCGTCTGCTGTGGAACGATATCGCGGTCGTATTTCGGGACCGCTCTTGGACCGAATCGATCTTCATATCGATGTACCTTCAGTTCCTGTTCGAGAATTGAGCCGTCGTTCGGGTGGAGAAACCTCAGATGAAATTAGAAAGAGAGTAATTCATGCCAGGGAGATTCAAGCGAATCGTTTTCAGGGAACAAAAGCCAGAGCAAACAGTCAAATGAATCTCAAACAAATTCAAGAATATTGTCAACTGAGCGAGAGCAGTCGAACCTTGCTGGAAAGAGCGGTAGAACGTTTGGGACTTTCGGCACGCGCCTATGCTCGCATTCTAAAAGTTTCGAGAACCATCGCAGATCTTGCAGGCGAAGAAGAAATATCCTCAGCTCATTTGGCAGAGGCAATAGGATATCGAACATTGGATCGCAAGACGGTCTAGCGGTCCCAATAAATGCAAGCCCGAAATATCGAGGCTTTGCTTTAGAGAAAAGGAGAAGCAGTAATGTCTATAAAAGACAAATTTTCCAGTTTAAAAGAAGTATTTCAAAACATCGAAAAACAATTCGGAGAAGGTGCTATCATGCGATTGGGCAGCGCTCCCAGCGGAATGAAGGTTCCGTCATTCAGCTCCGGCTCTCTCGGGCTCGATATCGCTCTTGGAATAGGCGGATATCCAAGAGGTCGCATAGTAGAGATTTACGGTCCTGAGTCATCCGGGAAGACTACATTGACACTGCATGCGGCGGCCGAAATTCAAAAATCCGGCGGAATATGCGCTTTTGTTGACGCAGAACATGCCCTAGACGTTACCTATGCGAAAAAACTGGGTGTGGATGTAAATGAGCTTTTGGTATCACAGCCGGATTACGGAGAACAGGCTCTTGAAATTACTGAACGGCTTGTCAGCTCAGGAGCAGTTGAATTGGTGGTGGTAGACTCTGTGGCTGCTTTGACTCCCAAAGCTGAAATCGAAGGTGAAATGGGAGATCATCATGTCGGTTTACAAGCTCGCATGATGAGTCAAGCTATGAGAAAATTGACCGCTGCCGCCCATAAAACAAATACCACAATTGTTTTTATTAATCAGATAAGACAAAAAATAGGCGTACAGTTCGGAAGCCCCGAAACCACTACCGGCGGTAATGCACTTAAGTTTTACGCATCGGTTCGTTTAGATGTAAGACGGTCCGCCAAACTCAAAGACAAGAAAAATCCTGATGAAATTATTGGAGTAAATACCGTAGTTAAGGTGGTAAAAAATAAAATGGCGCCGCCTTTTAGACAAGCCGAATTTGAGATTCTTTTCGGTCAAGGAATTAACACTGTTGCTGAGGTGCTGGACCAAGCTTCATTACTAGATATCTTGCAAAAATCCGGTGCGCACTATTCCATGGAAGGTGTCAAGCTGGGACACGGACGCGATAATGCTCTTCAGTATTTGGAGGAACATAAAGAAATAGTTGACAGTTTGAGAGAGCAAATACTTAAAATTAGACTAAATAACAAAGAAGATTCTGTTCCCTCACAGGCATCAGCATCAGACGGTTCATCCGAAAAAAAAGGCGGGAAAGCAGCTTGAGGTAAAAAAATGCAATTGCTCTTTTAAAAATCACAGCGGTTTGCTTGTTCAGTTGCTTTTCCCTTCACTGTATGGTTTGAATACTCGGCCTTAATAAGGGGACAAAAAGCTTTCCTGAGGCCGTGAGGAGATCTTCAATGATAAAAATGATTAAATCCATGGCAATGGATCAATGTAAAGCGGTTATGCAATCAGAGACGGTATCAAAGATTCTGGCCAGCGAACAAGTCGGTTCAGTAATCGAAAAGGCCATGACAGTTCCGTTTAAGATTTCAGAAGCCGTTGCAACCAAAAAAGAAAAGTTGGTTGAAATGTTTGACCTCGCCACCAAGGCAGATATGGATGAGCTTCGCCGCTCAATGTCTCAAATGGAAGAAACATTGCAAACACTTCAGAATAATTGCGGTAATAACGAAAACAAGTAGATGCTTTATATTTTCTAGAACCGTTATATGGTAACAGCAGACATTGCCAAATATATAGAACACTGTGAGCTTTGTCCGAGAAAATGCGGCGCTAATAGGTTAATCGGAAATACAGGGCCTTGCGGTGCCGGCTCACAAGCTCGACTAGCCAGTGCCGTCATTCATAAGGGAGAAGAGCCGCCTATTAGCGGTATTAGGGGTTCTGCGACCTTCTTTTTTAGTCATTGCCCATTGTCCTGTGTTTTTTGCCAAAATTTTCCGATAAGCCAATTAGGTCACGGAAAAGACGTAACTGTAGAGTACATAGCTGAACGTATGTGTCGTTTGGCTTCGCGGGGAGCCCATAATATAAATATCGTTACCGGTACTCAGTTTGCTCCTCATATTGTAGCAGCAGTAAGGGAAGCCAGAAAAATAGGACTGACTGTTCCGGTTGTCTGGAATACTTCGGGTTATGAAACTCAAGACACAATTGATCTTTTAAAAAACACAGTAGACATCTATCTTACTGATGTAAAGTATGCTGACAACAAGGTTGCAAAAGAATTATCAGATGCAGATAACTACTTTGAGATTTCTCTAGACGCTGCCCGAAGAATGCTCGATCAGGTAGGTTATCTTCAAGTCAATGACGAAGGAATCGGCATCAAGGGAATAATAGTGAGGCATTTGGTTCTGCCTCAAAATCTTTCTCAAACCGCTGAGGTAATGTCTGCAATACGCGACCAACTGGGAGCCGAAATATCTGTCAGCTTGATGGGACAGTATTTTCCGGCTTTTCGCGCCAAAGAAATACCGTGTTTATCGCGAAGCATTACTCACGAAGAGTACGACAATGCCGAACAGGCTGTATTAAACTCAGGTCTTGAAGAAGGCTGGTTTCAGAACATGGAAAACCCCGAAGGCTCTAGAGGCGCATGACATCTGTTTTATCGCTGGAAATACCTGTGCTATCTCAATCGAACTAACCAAAGAGACTGAGTGAGTGTGAGGCCGACTTGAAAGTGCCCGTGCAAATTGTCTACAAATATGCAACAGAAGTATTACAAAAATGACTTCAAGCTCTGTAGATATTCTAAAGGCTGTAATATGGTGGTATAATCCTTAACACGGAGACGATGGAACGCTGCCCGCAATGATGCAGACGGTCCCGGTATCGAGATTGATGTTTGGTAAGAAAAAAAGGAGAATCAGCAATGAAAAGAATATGTATATTTTTTTTGGGGGATATAGCGGCGATATTTACTTTTTTTCTTTTCATGCCTGCTTGCTCAGAAGATTTAAAGACTGTAGGTTCAAATGCCGTTTACAATGAGATAGACTCAGACACAGAAAGCCAACACAGTGATTCTGAGCTTGTTAGTCAATGTGAAATGAACGAGGATTATCGAGCAATTTTAGCACAAAAAATTAATCTTAAAGAGAGCTGTTATTTTTCAGAAAAGAAATTCATTAGCTGTGTAACGGATGAGATTGATTGTGACGCAGCAATAGGGTATGCACGCGATCCAGAAACGAATGAGTGTTATATGTTTCCGGACCTCTGCTTTCCGGGCGGTTGGATCGAAGATTCAAGCTGTTCTTTGACATCAGTATTGCCGTGTTCCTATGAACAAGATTCAGATTTTGCGTTAGATACAGATTCAATACTATGTGTAGATGAGCCTTCCATGGACGATTGCCGGGCAGCATTCAGCTGTAATTTGATAATAGGCAGGAAAGCAGATGTCACAAATAACTGTTATTCAAAAGAAGAATTGTACTTGGGCTGCCGCTCAGGGGAGATTGATTGTGACGCAGCAATAGGGTATGCACGCGATCCAGAAACGAATGAGTGTTATATGTTTCCGGACCTCTGCTTGCCTGCCGGTTGGATTGCTACTGAAGATTGCATTACTTCATCTATAGACTTTTGCAAATAAGCACAAATCTTGCGGATTTATAACCGGGTAATTTATGACAAGCGTTGTACTTGTAAGACTGTCGACTTTGACAAGAAATATAGAAGATTGTCTGTAGGAATCTTACCCCTTTTTTACTTAAGGCTCTTGTCCTACATGTCCCAGTTTGCCTAGCGTCAAACGCTTGAGGAATTACATCTGATTGACAGCAGAAATCTTTTTAAAATTTTACAAAATAGTGTATGTCCGCTTTGGCATTTGGAGAATAAACTTATGTGGCTTTTACTCTGTGTTGCGTCTGCGGTTGTTCTCGGTATTTATGATGTTTTTAAAAAGTGGTCTGTAAGAGATAATGCTCCTCTTCTTGTTTTATTTCTTTCTGTCTGTGCCGGAACGCTCATAACGTTACCGGTATTTATGTTATCATTGCTTAACCCTGAAACAGCTTCCGCTGCAGGTTTATTCTGTAGAAATTTGTTATCAGAAGAGCACTTGATGGTTTTTTGCAAATCGGTATTGGTTTCGGTTTCTTGGATTTCTGCTTTTTTCGCACTCAAGCATTTGCCGATTTCAATAGTAACACCCATAAGAGCATCAGCGCCCCTTTGGACTCTGTTGGGAGCGATAATTTTGTTAAACGAAAATTTGTCTCCATCTCAGTGGGCCGGAATATCGACTATTCTTTTTTCTTACTTTGTTTTTTCCCTTGTCGGCAAAAAAGAAGGCATATTCTTCTTAAAAAACAAATGGGTTCTACTGGTGTTCACAGCTACTCTTACAGGGGCAGCAAGTGCGCTATATGATAAGTATTTGCTGAGAAATGCAAAGATAGACCCGATATCGCTGCAGGTTTGGTTTTCTTTCTATCTTGTCGGAGTTATCGGCACAGCCGCAAGTGTTGTCTATATTTTCAATAAAAAAAGCTTTGAAGCTTTTAAATGGCGTAAAAGCATTTTAACAGTAGGAATACTTCTAATAGTCGCAGATTACTTATACTTTAGAGCTTTAGGAATGGAAGGAGCCCTAATATCCGTAATCTCCACGGTTCGAAGAAGCAGCGTGATAATTTCATTTATTGTCGGCGGTCTGATCTTTAAAGAAAAGAACAAAAGAATAAAAGCCTTACCGCTGGCGGGTGTGCTAATCGGTGTGGTTCTTCTAATAAAATCGCATTAAAAAACCGAGTTCTCAAAACGCTTTGAGAGCTACCTAAAATCCGGATCCGGTCGTGCCTTTGTATCGAAAGTCTAAGATCTCGCCGTAGCCTGAAAGGCGGAGGCGGACCACAATACCGATACCCGCCCATGCGGATCGCCCAGTTATCATACAGTTATCCGGCATTATGAAAAAAGCCCACAATACCCATGCCGCCCATGCGGATCGCCCCACAATACCCATGCCGCCCATGCGGATCGCCCCACAATACCCATGCCGCCCATGCAGATCGCGGACTTTGCCCGCCGTCGCGCTGCGCGCTATGGCGAGGTTTTAGAGCGTCGAAGTCGATGATCTCGCCGAAGCCTTGGCGAAGGCGGACCGCTCCTATTGGCGGCGAATGGGCACAAATTATTTCGCCTTCATTTCGCCGCAGGCCTTTGCTTGTTATTTTTCGCGTAACCAAAAAGAAAATATCTACTTGTAGGACTCACAGATTGACGTTGTATTGAGTAAAGTCCGCTCTTGAGCCCCAAAGGGGCAGTTCCATACTAGCCCGGCGCATCGCGCCGGGACTGGAGTTTGGACATTTCAAAGTAAAAATGAAATAGTTTTTTGAGATCGATATTG
>CAYWLQ010000151.1:0-13955 GCA_964458775.1 uncultured Myxococcales bacterium
ATCGGCGTCCGCATCGGCATCTGAATCTGCATCTATATCCGTATCAGCATCGGTATCAGCATCTGCATCTGTATCTGTGTCAGCATCTGCATCCGCGTCAGCATCGGTATCTCCAAAATAATCGTCATCTGAACCCAATTCGTTTCCTAAAAATCTGGTTTCTGTGCACTGCACTAGAATGAGAAAAAGCATGGTAAATAATAGCTGAATTCGATACATAATATTCCTCCTAATAAATTTTTAAAAAAACCTAATCAAAAAAATATACCGTATAATAGTACCCTGTGACTATGCAAAAAGGTCACAAGTTGATTCTAGTGAAATTTAATTAGTTCCCATATCAAATAGTTTCCATCTCAAAACGCCCCTTTTGACGGGACGTGAGTGTCTGTCGACAAGCGAGCATGTATGATTTTACTATGTTACACAGCGAAGAGGCCGATGCCCCGCCCCGAAAGAGTATTTCTGAGATGGATATTAATTAATTATTAAGGAATAAAATTACATTACTCAAACATATGACTATTGGGCCGGCTTGACACCTTGTGCTCATTACACTATACTTGCTCAGACTTGTCGGCATTATAACATGCTGTTTTTAAAGGATTTTTTAGTATATCCAACCGCGCGAATGCCGCGCAGAAAGACGAGGGTAAGGTCTATGAAAAGATTGCCCATTTTTCTACTGCTCGGAACAGTGGTTTTTTCGAGCCTCGCTATTATCGGATGTCGCGACGAAAATGACCCTGAATACTGGCTTGACTACATGTACAAAAGACCGTGGCGAGAAAAATCTCTCAAAACTTTAAATGAGATTTTCAATAAAGCCATGCAGGAAAACAACAGCGACATAAATGCTCCTGCGGTTAAAAAGCTTACAGATGTTTTGGTTCCTGGGTTGATTAAGGGTTATCATGAGTTTAACCGTGACAAATTTAATCGAACGGAAATCATCAAGTTACTTGCCCAGATGAAAGACGAACGAGCAGGTGAAGTTTTCCTAGACGGTCTGAAATCAGCCGAACCGGGTGATTCTTTAACCTTTGCAACAGCATCCAATGCAGCAGCCAGACTCGGTTTGGAATCAGCCCTAGGTCCCATAACTGCTGCATACCAGAGAATAGTATCTGACCGCTCGCGTAGACCTGGTGCATCTTTTACAGTTGCCGAAAACGAAATCGCGCAGTCTGTTATTTCTTCGATTCAAGCAATAGTTTCTAAACATCCCAACACCGCACAAAAAGCAGCTGTAGTAAAAATACTTTGCCAGATAGCCGAAACCCAAGATGATTTGCAAGAACTGCGATTAAACATGCAGGCACTGAAAGCTCTCGGTAAAATTGGCGATCCTGCCGCGATTCCTACGCTCATCAAGGGCATTGCCTTTAAAGGTAAACGTCAGCCTATAGGTTTGGGCCAGGTAGCTTTTGCCAGTTTGCAGCAAATTCCTGACAGAGACAAAATCGTAGATGCCATTCTCGCTTTTGCGAAGCGAGAAGATAAATCTTTTAACGAATTTTTTAAAGAGGACATTGCACAAGACCAACTGATGATGAACCCAACTTGGTACTTGCAACAGGCCATGGTTTTCCTTGGCATGTTAAACTATCCTTCTGCCAAGGCTGTCGCTTTTATTGAGTCAGAATTCAATCATACAACACCTGATGCAATTGATGAGGCAACCTCTAAGCTTCAACTCCAAGTTGAGTATGATCCATCCGGATGGGCAATGATGAGAAGAAACTGGGCTGCAGTAGCTATGGCTGAGTTGGGACAAAAATCCATTCTGCCGACCATAAAGTCAAGAATATCGGGTAAAGAAAAAGTCGCACCTGAAGAAATTGTCGGCTATGCACGCGCTATGGGCATATTGCTTTATCCTCAAGAGTCCTGTGACATATTGCTAAAAGTGGCTAAAGACGGTGATGACTCACTTAGAGACAAAGCTTACTACAACGCTTCCCTTATGTGCGGACAAGAATATTTAAACGCAATAGAAAAATCGATCAGTAAGATCGATTGCGAAGATATTGTGGCCAAACGTTTTCCGGGAGAATCGGGAACTGAAGAGGAAAAAACCGGAGCTAGAAATGAATGCGACATCATGAAGAACCGTTTGCAAGAATATGCTGACAGAATTAAATTCGGCATCAAGTGCGGACAAGATGTTGCTTGCCTAACCAAAGAGCTTGAAGCAAAAACCGGTAATCAGAAAGACCGTGCTATTTACGGTCTATTTATGATCGCCCGAGACAATCCGGGAAAACGCGACGAAATAGTTAAGACGCTTATTAAAAATCTCGACAATCCCAATAAATCAGCAATGTTGACAACTGTTTTTGCTCTTGATCGCCTAACTCCCAACGGAAGCAAAGCATTGGAAGAGGAAATTGCAAGTGTTTACAAAAAAATAAGTCTTTCCTATAAAGCCGAAGCACGTGAATTGGAATCATTTATAGGCAGAGTGCGCTCCCGCGGAAAAGGCAAATAGAAAATCTGCTCGACCTTCGCATCTTCGCCCCTCAAAATATGGTGTTAAAATCCTCTTTCTAAAAGAGCAGAAGCCAGGTCTGAGATTACTTCAACAGTTTCAGCGTTTCCTGATTTTACTGCTTTTAATGCCGCCAATCCTATTTCCGTATGTTCGGCTGCAAACTTTTTTACCGTGTCTACAGATCCTGTTGAAATTACTTCATGAGAAATCTGGGAGGCAATTAGATTGCCTTGACGATAAGAATTATTATTTAGCTGAACTTGCAATGAATGCAGCATTAGTTTTAAAGAAGGAGAACGCTTAATTGCCAGAATAACCGGTAAAGTCATTTTTCCCTCACCAATGTCTGCTAACAGACTCTTTCCCAATACAGCAGGATCAGCAGTGAAATCCAACGCATCATCCATCAATTGAAACGAAATACCGACATGATAACCGAATTTGCCTGCAGTTTTATAATCTTCATTTGGAGCACCGGCTGCAAGAGCACCGGACAAAACTGACCATCTAAACAAACTAGCAGTTTTTCCTTGGATTATTTGGAAATACTGTTCTTCAGTAGTATCAATAGAGCCGCGAAGCTGCAATTGTGCAAGCTCACCTTCCACAATGCAATTCATCGTCTCCAAAAAGCTTTTCATAAAAACTGTATCCCTTGAAGCCACTTTTTCAACCGCTTTTATCAGCAAGTAGTCTCCGCCAAGAACCGACAATGAGTTGGAATATCTTATTCTAGCAGTAGGAATTCCCCTTCTAGCATCGCCTTCGTCAATCACATCATCGTGAAGCAAAGTCGCATCGTGAATAAGCTCGCAAGTCGAAGCAAGGTCCATTGGAAGAGCACCTTTCCCCCCACATGCTCTAAAAGCTAAAAGACACAGAAGAGGACGTATGTGCTTTCCTCTTGATTCTATTATATGAGAACAAATGTTCTTAAGGTTTCCCGGCGCTTCTTGGCCGGCGGCAAAAAGCTCTTCTTCTAATTTGCTGAAATCTTCTCCGACAAGATTTGCGGCATTGACGAGAACCTGTACAATACGTCCTTCGACACCGTCTCGTTGTGTTATTTCTCGCAGTGTCCGGATTGAATCCATCATAACTCCGTTGTGTTCGGCAATATGCCATCTTCGCTGTTGACTATAGACGATAAATTTCGAAACGCGACATCTATTTGACAACCGTTCGAATACAGATAGTTTGAAAATATCTTGGTACGCCAAGAAGGACTCGAACCTTCGACCCGCGGATTAAGAATCCGCTGCTCTACCAACTGAGCTATTGGCGCATAATTGCAGCACGCCCGGGGTGACTCGAACACCCGACCTACGGATTCGAAGTCCGGCGCTCTATCCATCTGAGCTACGGGCGCATCACGCATATCGCGGTTCTCCGTTTAGTTTCCTTTTACCGTTCTGTCAAGATACCTTTACAATACCTTCTGTGCGACGAGGAAAAATCACGGTCAACCTTTGGGCAAATGCTCAAAACAATATGTAAAAGAACCGAAAAAAACAAAAAAATTATAGATGTCAAAAACAGTTTGGCAATAACCTTTTTCATAAAAAAGCATTCTTTGACCTGAAAACATTGCCTTCCGGTTATTGATGGCTAAAATCAGCCGAGATTTGAGGAGACTTACCTCATAAAACCTTTAAGGAGTACTATTGGATCCTTCGAAAATTAGAAATTTCTCAGTTATTGCACATATAGATCATGGAAAATCGACTCTATCTGATCGGATATTGGAATATACAGGAGCTGTTGAAAAGAGAGTTCTTAGAGCTCAACATCTCGACAAAATGGAACTTGAAAGAGATCGCGGCATTACAATAAAAGCTCAAACAGCAAGACTTAAGTATAAATCAAGCAACGGAGAGATTTATCAGCTTAACTTGATTGATACTCCCGGACACGTGGACTTTCATTATGAGGTAGAACGCTCTCTTCAAGCATGTGAAGGCGCAATTCTATTGGTGGATGCTACGCAGGGCGTACAAGCTCAGACCATGGCAAACGCTTATTTGTCTGTTGAAGCCAACTTGGAAATTTTGCCGGTGGTAAGCAAGATCGATCTTCAGGGTGCAGACACGGAAGGTACCTTGCAACAAATTGAAGAAGTGATCGGTTTAGATGTCAGCGATGCAATAGCTGTATCAGCTAAGACCGGAGAAGGTGTTGATAAACTTTTAGAGTTAATAGTTAAAAAAGTACCGCCTCCTGTATGCAACTTTAATGATGATATACTCAGAGCTTTGGTGGTTGATTCTTGGTACGACTCATATCGAGGAGCTGTTGTTCTGGTAAGGATTTTTTCCGGTGAGATTAGGGCTGGGATGAAAGTTAAGTTTATGGTCACCGGCAACGACTATGATGTCGCAGAAGTCGGAACCTTTACACCTGACCAGGTAAAACTCGACAATCTCAACTTTGGTGAAGTCGGATACATTATTTGTAATATCAAATCAGTTCATGAAACAAGAATTGGCGATACCATTACTTCAGCAAAGACCCCGTCTCCTTTACCGCTGCCAGGTTTTAGAGAAGTAAAACCGATGGTTTTTTGCGGTGTATTCCCTACCGATCCTGGCGGCTATGAGGATTTGCGCGACTCTCTTGACAAGTTGGTTCTAAATGATTCTTCCTTTGTATTTGAGCCGGAGACCTCTCAGGCTTTGGGTTTCGGTTTTCGCTGCGGTTTCTTAGGGCTGCTTCATATGGAAGTAATTCAAGAACGATTGGAACGCGAATATGATCTTGATATTATCACCACTACACCGACTGTTGTTTACAGAGTTCAAATGAACGACGGCCAGATTGTAGAAATTGACAATCCCGCTAAGGTACCTGAACCGGGCAGATGTAAAGCAATAGAGGAACCGTTTATAAGAGCAACTATTCATACACCATCAGAGTACGTAGGCCCCATCATTAAGCTTTGTGAAGAACGGAGAGGTATCCAGGATAGTCTCAACTACGCCGGACCGGGAAGAGTAATGTTAATATACGATTTACCCATGGCTGAAGTTTTGTATGATTTTTTCGACAAGCTAAAATCTGCATCTAAGGGATATGCATCAATGGATTACGAAATCACAGGACATCGTCCCGGAAATCTCGTACGCTTAGATATTATGGTTAACGGAGAACTTGTCGATGCTCTTTCAGCAGTAGTGCATTCAGACAATACTTATTTTATCGGCAGAGACCTCACTAGAAAGATGAAAGAACTTGTGCCGAGACAACAATTTGACGTTGCCGTACAAGCAGCGATAGGAAGTAAAATAATTTCGAGAACCAATGTAAAAGCGCTTAGAAAAAATGTTACCGCCAAGTGTTACGGAGGAGATATTTCACGTAAGCGCAAACTGCTCGAAAAACAAAAAGCAGGGAAAAGACGTATGAAGGCTGTCGGAAACGTAGAAATACCTCAAGATGCGTTCTTAGCGTTGCTTAAGTTGGAAAGATAATCTACCCTTATTTGATTCTGTAAATAATGCGCCCACGAGTGGGATCGTAAGGAGAAACAGCTATTCTTACCTGATCGCCGAGTACAATACGAATACGGTATTTGCGCATTTTGCCGGCAAGGTGAGCTAAGACGAGCAATCCCGAATCCAGTCGAACTCGAAACATTCCTCCTGCTAAAACTTCCTCAATAACACCATCCAGCTCAATATGATCTGTTTTCGACATAGCACCAACTAACAATTGTTATTGCTCCACTTTGGAGCGGGGAAACCCTATGCTCTTTTATTGTGTCGGTCAACAATGAAATATCCAAAGAGGACAAAGAGCTAATGTCAATTTATAACCCAAGCAACTCGTTATGTAATGTTTTCTCTGTAGGTACAACCGAATCTGTTTCGGAAACCAAGCTTCCATTGCGATAAACCATAAGCTTTGCTTGTGATGCAAATTTATCAGCTGTTTCTTTATCGGCCAGAGCAACTGATAAAACATCATCCATATGCTCCACTAGAACTAAAGTCATGTTCTTTAATACGCGAAGAGGGATGTCATGAATGTCTTTCCTATTCTCTTTGGGAAGAATAACTGTACTGACATGTCCCCGATGCGCAGCTAGTATTTTTTCTTTTAGACCGCCTATCGGCAAAACTCTTCCTCGAAGCGTAATTTCTCCGGTCATTGCAACATCTGAGCGTACAGGGGTTTTTACCAGGGCAGATACAAGACATGATGCTGTTGTAATACCGGCAGACGGACCGTCTTTAGGAACCGCTCCTTCAGGAAAATGAATATGAATATCGATCTCCTGATAGAAATCTTCTTTCAATCCCAATCTTTCAGCACGCGATCGAACATAAGAAAGCGCTGCTTGGGATGATTCCTTCATTACGTCTCCAAGTCTTCCTGTCAGGATTAGTTTACCTTTGCCCGGTATTGCTGAAACCTCAACAGGCAGAAGTTCACCTCCCACTGAAGTCACTGCTAAGCCGTTTACCAAGCCGATGCGATCATGATCTTCTTTCTTTCCCACCATGTATTTAGGAACACTTAGATATTTGGGTACATCTCGCGCACCAATCTCTATTTGCTTGTCTCGCCCTTCTTTGACAACATGTCTTGCAACTTTACGACAAATAGAGGAAATTTCGCGTTCTAAATTACGAACTCCCGCTTCTTTTGTATAGTGATTTATTACAGTACGTACTGCACCCTCACTAATTGTTAAATTGATATCATCAATGCCGCATTCCTTCTTTTGACGAGGCACAAGGTATTTCATCGCGATATTGAGTTTTTCATATTCTGTGTAACTGGAAAGCTCGATAATTTCCATTCTATCTTGAAGCGGCAACGGAATACCGGACAGCACATTTGCAGTGGTTATGAACAATACATTTGAAAGATCATAATCCAGATCGAGATAATGATCGTTAAACATATAGTTTTGCTCAGGATCCAAAACCTCAAGCAACGCAGATGCGGGGTCACCGCGAAAATCCGAACTCATTTTATCAATCTCATCAAGCAAAAAGACAGGATTTGAAACGCCTACTTTCCTCAGACTCTGAATTATTTTGCCTGGAAGAGCTCCTATATAGGTTCTACGATGGCCGCGAATCTCCGCCTCATCCCTCACTCCGCCAAGAGACAACCTTATAAACTTGCGTCCGACAGCTCGTGCTACTGAGCGAGCGAGCGAGGTTTTACCGGTTCCCGGCGGGCCCACAAAGCAAAGGATGGGGCCTCTTATCTTTTTTACCAATGCCTGAACCGCCAAATACTCAATAATACGCTCCTTAATCTTCTTTAAACCGTAATGGTCCTCATCCAAAATGCGCTCTGCATCTTCAATGTCATATCGTTCTTCACCTAACTCTCCCCAAGGCAATGCAGATATCCACTCAAGATAGTTTCTTACAACAGTAGCCTCAGCGCTCATTGGGGACATCATTTGCAGCTTCTTAAGTTCCCTAAGTCCCTTTTCCAGAGCTTCCTTGGTTATTCCCTTTTTGCCCCGAAGTTTTTCTTCCAGTTCCTGCAACTCAGATCGGAATTCATCCTTGTCACCCAGCTCACGCTGAATTGCTTGCATTTGCTCGTTTAGATAATATTCCTTCTGAGTCTTTTCCATTTGGCTTTTAACACGAGAGCGAATTCTTCTTTCAACCTGCAGAATCTCTATCTCACCCTGCATCAGCTCATATAGCCGTTCCAATCGAGATACTGAATCTATGTTCTCTAAAAGTTTTTGGCGTTCCTCAAGCTTGATAGAGGTCAAATGAACCACCACTGTATCCGCAAGTCTTGACGGTTCTGTAATGTTTTGAATTGTCATCAGCATTTCAGGAGGAATATGCTTGTTTAATTTTACATAGATCTCAAAAGTAGCATGCACAGAACGCACCAAAGCTTCAGTTTCAATGGACGATTTAACAATTTCTTCGATCTTTTCTATCTCCACTTGGAAATAGTCTATGCTGTCCATATATTTTACTATTTTGGCTCTTTGTTTTCCCTCAACTAAAACTTTAACAGTTCCGTCAGGAAGCTTTAGCAACTGAACAACTTTCCCCAAGGTTCCGACTGTAAAAACATCTTTCGGTCCAGGATCATTGGTTTTTGCGTTTTTCTGTGCAGCTAGAAGAATATCTTTATTGTTTTTCATAGCAGCTTCAAGTGCCGCTATGGACTTTTCCCTCCCCACAAATAAGGGAACCACCATAAAAGGAAAAACAATAATATCCCGCAAAGGAAGCAATGGTAGTGTAATAGTAACTTCAGAGTCGAAGGTGTCCTTTTTATTTGTCATTATTCTTGCCCAATCGATTTATTCAACATCGGCTTTAATTCTCAATTTGGTAAATTATTGTTGCCGATAACAAACCAGTAGTATGTCTAAACCATATTATAACGTTTATAAATTTCCCAAGCATCTTTTTTTGAGGGGAAGTATCATATTCGAGCTGTCAAAATATGAAACAAAGCACTAGCCTGTCTCTGCTGTTTTATTTTTTTCCAACATAACCAACGGACGTTCTCCGTTGATAATGGTTTCTTCCCCTATTCGAACATCCTTCGGTCCTTCCATGGAGGGAAGCTCAAACATAATATCCAGCATTGCAGACTCAAGAATTGACCTAAGCCCTCTGGCTCCGCTTGAACGCTCCATTGCTCGTTTGGCAATGGCTCTAAGCGCTTTATCCGTAAAGGTCAGCTTAACCCCATCCAAATCCAACAACTTCGCATATTGTTTTATCAATGCGTTTTTCGGTTTAGTAAGTATTTCAACCAAAGCATCTTCGTTCAAATCGTGCAAAGCTGCTATTATAGGAAGTCGACCTACAAATTCCGGAATAAGTCCGTATTTTAACAGGTCTTCAGGTTGAATTTCTCTAAGTATATCTCCTATGGGTTTTTCTTTCATCGAGTTGATTTCAGCTCCAAATCCCATAGTTTTTCGTCCTATTCGGTTTTCGATTATCTTTTCTAAACCGTGAAAGGCTCCGCCGCATATAAATAAAATATTGGTGGTATCTATCTGGAGAAAATCCTGTTGAGGATGTTTGCGTCCCCCTTTTGGCGGAACATTGGCTACAGTGCCTTCTATTAATTTAAGAAGGGCTTGCTGTACTCCTTCACCTGAAACATCCCTGGTAATAGACGGATTGTCACTTTTTCGAGAAAGTTTATCCACTTCGTCTATATAAATAATTCCCCTTTGAGCGCGATCAATATCGTGGTCAGCGTTTTGCAGCAATTGAATAACAATATTTTCTACATCCTCTCCTACATATCCGGCTTCGGTTAATGCGGTTGCATCAGCAATGGCAAAAGGCACATTTAGTATTCGTGCTAAGGTTTTTGCCAGCTCTGTTTTTCCGCATCCGGTCGGTCCCAATAATAGAATGTTTGATTTTTGTAGTTCCACATCGTCGGTAACACGACGAGAGTCAATACGCTTATAGTGATTATAAACTGCTACAGAAAGAACCCTTTTTGCGTAAGACTGGCCGACTACATATTCGTCAAGCACCTCAAGTATTTCGGCCGGCTTTGGAAGCTCTTTGGAACCGTTAACCGGATCGGAACTTCCAAGTTCTTCTGCAATAATATCGTTGCAAAGACTAATACATTCGTCACAGATGTATACTGTCGGACCGGCAATCAGTTTTCTAACTTCCTTTTGATTCTTTCCACAAAAGGAACAACATAGAACCGGTCTTTCACTGCCTCTGTTTCGACTCACTGGTTTCCTCTTTCATCCATAGGGCGATTTTTTCGCCTCACATAATCCATTATAGAACACTACTCGATAAGGGCAACATAAACGGTATGACATTCGGCATTCAATCACACACTTTCACATGAGCTCTCCAAAAAATATCAGCTCATACCTATTCAATAACTTATTCAGCATGGGTGTCCAGTCTGGGATTCATAATTTCATCCACCAATCCGTATTCCAACGCTTCCTCAGCTGTCATAATGTAATCTCTATCTGTATCTTGCTGTATTTTCTTAATATTTTTCCCTGTATGTTGGGATAAAATTTCATTAAGACGCTTGCGCATTCTAAGAATTTCTCTAGCATGAATCTCAATATCAGAAGCCTGTCCGGAAACGCCGGAGAGCGGTTGATGAATTAATACCCTGCTGTTGGGTAATACCATTCTTCGCCCCGGAGCTCCTGCAGCCAGCAACACAGCAGCCATCGAGGCTGCCTGTCCGACACACATGGTTGCTATCGGGCATCTTACATACTGCATGGTATCATAAATTGCAAAACCTGCTGTTATTGATCCGCCGGGAGAGTTTATGTACAGCATTATTTCCTTAGTCGGATCATCAGATTCAAGGTAGAGCATTTGTGCGACAAGCAGATTAGCCACTTCGTCAGACACCGGAACACCCAGAAAGATAATCCTGTCTTTGAGCAATCTAGAATATATATCCCATGTACGCTCTCCTCGATGAGTCTGCTCAACCACATGAGGATATGGGACGTAGTCTGCTCTCAGTTGTTCCATGTGCGAAATCCTTTCTCTACTTCTCGGCAGGAGTTTTTTTGCCGGTTGTCTTCTTTGTTGCAGTTTTCTTTGCCGATGCTTTCTTTTCAACCGATGCTTCTGCCGTATCATCATCCGCAGTTCTCTTTGTTGTTTTCTTTTTAGAAGCGGCTTTAGCTTTAGGTTTAGTTTCTATACTATCATCCTCAGATTCTTCATTGTCAGATTTTTTCGTTTCTTCTGAAGATGTCGGTGTTAGGTTGTCATTATTCGGTGATTTAACCGCAATACCTTCTTTGTAAGTTATTTTAACTGATGCAGCGGCAAAATCAAAAATCTTGTTTTCTAAAATCTGCAAAGATAGGTTTTCCCGTCCGTCATTCTTATTGATTTCAGCCCTCAACATAGGAATAGGTATTCCGGCTTCTTTTGCCTGTTTTTCTATTTCAGCATCAATATCCTCTTCTTTAACTTCCAACTCAGCAAGACGGGCTATTTCGAGCATCAGCAATTGTTTGTGAACTATTTCTTCGGCAGTTTTAACCGTGCTTTCTTCAAGAGCTTTTACAACCTCATCGGCTGCTTCGGAGTTTTGCATTCTTTTATTAAGATCCTGCCTAAGCATTTCCAGGTTTCTCTCCACCAAGGAAGGAGGAAGATCCATCGGATTGTTTTTCATCAATGCTTCATAGAGAACGGAGCGAAGCCTCCTTTCTTCCATTCTGTTTTTTGATGCAAGAAGATGATCTCGAATGCTTTCTCTCAAAGCTGACAGCGTCTCAAAGTTCCCAATATCTTTTGCAAATTCATCATCAGGTTCGGGTAGTGTTCTTTGTTTTAGGTCTACAAGCTTAACTTGATATAGTAATTTTTTGTCGGCATCTTCACCATCAGAAGCGGGTGACATATCCGCTTCTTTTTCGTCACCGATGTTCATACCCAAAATTGTGTTTTCGATAACAGGAGGAATATGATTATCGCCCAACACTACATGATGATCGTTGAGATTAGTATCTTCCCATTTACCGTCTTGAAATCTTCGAAGTGAAATGACAGCCTCATCACCTTTTTCAGCTGCTCTGGGGTTAGGCAAATCTTCAACGACAGCCATTGACGAACGCAGGCGCAGCACCTCTTTGTCAATTTCCTCTTCATTAATTACGATAGTATTTTTCTCCAATTCAATTCCGTCATAATTAATGCTTTCAAGTTTCGGCCTCGTTTCAAACACAGCCTTGAAGGAATAGTTTTCCCCCTCAATCAAAGGCGGAGCATCTAAATATGGACGGTTCAACGGTGAAACCTTATGTTCTACCAAAGCCTCAATCAATGAGTCATTAACTATGTCGTTTCTAACATCTTGAAGAAGCGCCTCACCGAACATTCTCTTCAGCAAAGCACGAGGTGCTTTACCTTGTCGAAAACCTCTAACTTTTGCCTTGCGGCTTAAAGCTGCAAAAGCTTTATTTATTTCGCTTTGAATTTTTTCAGCAGACACATCCACCGATAGTTCCGCCAAAACCGAACTTTTCATTTCCAATTTCGAGCTCAACCCCTGCCTCCTTCCTTATTTGATAGCAGGTTCAAGAATCCGTGTATCTATATCGTCCTACAATTAAGTGTCAAGGGGGAGGCAACTTAAGTATTATTAATATTAAACAGTTTATGTCTCATAATACTACAAATTAGGCAAATTGATGTGCAGTATGGGTTTATCTCATACCGCAAGCACACATCGGGATTGAGTTTTCTTAGGGGATAAACCTATAGACTACATCATAATCTATCCTGAACAGAACTTCTGAGATGGAAACTAAATACAATAAAAATGTTGCGAGGCTGATATAAACATTTTGGAAAATACTTGGATAAAAAAATCTGCATATCGGCAATTCACAACCTTTACTCCATATGTATTTTTTTGCAAAAAACCCAAACAACTATTTCACTTAAATTTGCGAATTTCTTATTTAAGTGTATTATTAATGTTTGATTGGAAACGCTATTAGCGTCAATCATGAGCATGCTGAACTCGAAATATAGTACAAAAATATATTCGTTGAGACAACGTAATATTACATGAGAAACTAGACATGTCTGCAACAAGCAACGGAATACTTCTAATAGACGATGATGCTCTTGTTATAACCTCAGCAAAACGGCTTCTTTTAAAAAAAGGCTTTAATGTTTGGTGTGCCGAAAGCGGAAGTTCAGCAATCAAAATATACAGTGAAAACTTACATCATATCGGACTCGTTTTATTAGACCTTTCTATGCCCGATATGGATTCAGAGGAAATATTTGATAATTTGCTGTCTATCAATAAGGAATCTAGAGTTGTACTTTTCTCAGGCAATCTGAGAACTGATGAATCAGAACGATTGTTCCATAAAGGTGCGGTGGGAAGTCTTAGGAAACCCTTTGATATGTATGAGCTTACAGACCTGCTTGATCGATGGCTGCCGACACATGATATAGATTAGTTTTGAAAGAATCTTTTTCCTGTACAGGTATATCGCCGAACACTGTTATGAAAACAGTGCTGAAAGTATATATGTTCAAATTTCTTAGAACAGGTTGCAGAGCTTAAAGTGCCTTTGTTGTAATCCGATATTTATACTTTCAGGCTTGAAAGTGCCTTTGTCGTGATCGGATAGATATGCTTTTAGGATTAAAAGTACCTTTGCTGTAATTGGATACATATGCTTTTAGAATTAAAAGTGCTTTTAACGAATTCGATTACACCGATGTAACCCAAATCGGTTAACGGGACATTATTACTTTTTTATGAGGAAAATAGCATTATTCAGATCCAAATAATAAATTCACATACACACAACGGTCAGTTGGGTTCTTTGTTATGCTGTGCTTTGTTTTCGATGAGTTGCGTTCTGAAAATCAGAACCATCTTTTCCCTATATAATCTTAATGCAGCAGTCAGTGTAAAATGGATTTGCGAAGCAATTTGATTTCTTCTTCTTGAAGGT
>CAYWLQ010000152.1:0-6366 GCA_964458775.1 uncultured Myxococcales bacterium
CGACCTGCGGATTAAAAGTCCGTCGCTCTACCGACTGAGCTATTGGCCCCGATGATATTGTCAAATAACGTCCCAATTTACCCGAAAGCGGTCCGAGCAAAATCTGGAGTAGTCTTCTGCTTCATGAAGAGCATCTTGTCAAGCAATGATTGAACAATAAAAAAAATATATTTTTCGCAGAGTCGAATATCGGACAAAAAAGTCTCTTGTGAACCGACGAAAATAGGACTAATTCTAACCGCCTGATACCTGTTCTATTGAAAGTGTGAAAACATGACTGAACAACTAAAACATACACCGTTATTTGATGAACTGACCAAAAGAGGCGGAAAATTTGTGCCTTTTGCCGGCTGGGAAATGCCCGTGCAATTCGAAGGAATTAAAGCTGAGCATCAGGCAGTAAGAGAATCTGTCGGTTTGTTTGATGTCAGCCATATGGGTGAAATATGGATAGAAGGTAAAGATGCCCTGGCTTTTGCCGACTCTCTTATCACTAATGATCTTTACAGCACAGCTGACGGTCAAATCTTATATTCTCCTATGTGTCTCGAAAACGGCGGCATTGTAGATGATCTGCTCGCATATCGTTACAACAAAGAGAAAATTCTGTTTGTGGTAAATGCATCAAATCGAAGTAAGGACTTTGATCATATCAAGAAAAATATAAGTGGAGATGTAACGGTTACGGATAAAAGTGATCATACAGGTCAACTGGCCGTACAAGGACCGCTATCACGTGCTCTTATGTCTTCTATAAGTGATAGTGTAATTTCCAATCTTCCGGAGTTTCATTTTGTTGAAGGTTCAGTGGCCGGTATAAATTGTTTGGTTTCCAGAACCGGCTATACCGGTGAAGACGGCTATGAGATTTATTGCGCTGATAAAGATTTACCTGCACTTTTCTTAGAAATCGAAAAAGCCGGAAAAAACCACAATATGAAATTTATCGGCCTCGGCGCTCGTGATACTCTCAGATTAGAAGCCAAACTAACTTTATACGGAAATGACATTGACGAAACAACATCACCGTTAGAAGCCGGGCTTGGATGGACTGTTAAATTTACTGATAGAGACTTTATTGGAAAATCAGCTCTTGAAGAGCAAAAAAAGCAAGGAATTACAAGACGTCTTGTAGGGTTTGAAATGACCGACAAAGCAATTGCGCGTCACGGATATCCTATCATTAGAGGTAATTCTATTGACGAAACTCCTATCGGAACAATCTGCTCGGGCAGTCCTTCGCCGACCTTGGGCAAAAACATAGGTTTGGCTTACCTTCCGATTGACATGACCAAAACAGATACAAATTTTAATGTGATAATCCGAGGCATCGCAAAAGGTGCCAAAGTTGTCAAAACACCATTTTATCGGCAAAAGCCGTAATCTACCAAAGGAAATGACCATGAAGATTCCAAAAGGTCTGGCGTACACAAAAGAGCACGAATGGGCGAAAATTCAGGGAAACACGGCACTGGTCGGCATTACAGCGTTTGCCGTTGAACAACTTGGAGATATTACCCTGGTTGAGCTTCCGGAAGTAGGAAATTCCGTCGAGGCCGGAGAGGCAATGGGAACTGTAGAATCGGTTAAAGCCGTTTCTGACTTATATGCCCCGCTTTCAGGCACTGTTATTGCTGTAAACGAAAACCTGGAAGACGAACCTGAACTCGTAAATGAAGACCCGTTCGGTCAGGGATGGATGATAAAAATTGAATTGTCAGAAGAGACCGAAGCCGAAGAATTAATGGACTCAGAGGCCTATGCTGTCCATTGTGAAGAGGGCGGTCACGAATGAGGTATATTCCTCACTCTGAAGCGGACATCCGCGCCATGCTGGAAGCGATCGGAGAGCCTGATATTGATTCGCTGTTTCAAAGTATTCCCGAGATACTTCGCCTCAAAAGACCTCTAAATTTACCGGACGGAATGTCTGAGCCTGAGCTTATGGCACACTTGAGTTCTCTTTCTAAAACAGCCGGTGTCGACGAAAGAGTGTCATTTTTAGGAGGCGGTGTTTATTCTCATCATCTTTCTCCCACTGTAGATCAGATATTGCTCAGATCAGAGGCTTATACTGCCTACACACCGTATCAGCCCGAAATAAGCCAGGGAACGCTGCAAGCGATTTTTGAGTTCCAGACCATGATATGTCGACTTTTTGGAATGGAATATGCCAATGCGTCAATGTACGATGGAGCATCTGCAGCAGCGGAAGCCGCGTTGATGACAAGGCGTGTTGCAAAAAAAAGAAATCGTATTTTGGTATCCGAAGGTCTTCATCCTGACTATTTAGAAACAATAAAAACATTTCTTATCGCTTCGGACGGCGGTAAACCTGATATGGAGATAATTCCGATAGATTCGGCTACCGGTGCAGTCAATTTAGAACTGTTAAAGACAGCCCTAGGAGATAACGTTGCGGGAGTACTCATAGGATATCCTAATTTCTTCGGAGTAATGGAAAACATACAGCTTGCATCTGAAGCTGCACATGCCGCAGGCGCTTCGCTTGTAAGTGTAACCATGGAACCCTATGCATTGGGTATTATGGCCTCACCCGGAGAGTTGGGAGCTGACATTGCCGTGGGTGAAGGACAAGCTATATCAGTACCCCCTTCATTCGGCGGTCCGGGACTCGGTTTGTTTGCCTGTAAAAATGACAAGAATTTTCTAAGACAAATGCCCGGACGCTTGGTTGGGCAAACCGTAGACAACAGAGGACAAACAGCATATGTGTTGACTCTAGCAACAAGAGAGCAGCACATTCGTCGAGAAAAAGCTACGTCTAACATATGCACCAATAACGGACTATGTGCTCTGGCTGCGACTGTGCAACTCAGTCTTTTGGGAAAAGAAGGCTTTAAAGAAGCCTCTAATCTTTGCTTTTCAAAAGCAGAGTACCTCAAAAAAGGAATTGCTGCTGTAGAAGGTTTTTCAATAGCTTTTTCGGGTCCTACCTTCAATGAATTTGCCGTTCGCTGCAAAAATCGAAAAGCAGCAGAGGTACTTTCATCGCTTAAGGTTATCGGAGGTATAGATCTAGGAATATTTAAGAAAGAATGGGACGACCTCTTCTTGACAGCGGTTACCGAGCTTCACACCAAAGAAAACCTGGATACTTTTATAAGTTCGTTAAGTACAGTAACTCGCTAAGTACAGTAACTCGCTAAGTACAGCGACTCGTAAATAACGGACCATATCGCGCCAAGTCGAGCGTAAAGGGCAAGGTGCAACAATATCAGCACAGAAACGTCGCGTCGATAAGGGAACGGTAATCTATAAGTTGAAATGAAACAGTATCTGCTCATAATCTACTGTTCTTCTCTTTTTCGACTTGCGGTCTTTAGTTGCAAACGAGTATTTTTTTTTGATATTCTATTTATAAATGAAAGGAGATAGCCATGAATGGGATTACAATTTACGCATATTTGCTAGTCGTTGTCTTTGCCGGCATCGGATGCGGCGTATCTAATGACAACAGCGGAGGAGATTCAGGAGACTCCTCTCAAAGCGATGCAGACACTGACACGGATACTGACGCTGACACGGACACCGACACGGATACTGACACCGATACAGATACTGACACTGACACGGATACTGACACTGACACGGATACTGACACTGACACTGACACGGATACTGACACTGACACGGATACTGATACCGATACTGATACTGATACTGACACTGATACTGATACTGACACTGATACTGACACTGATACTGACACTGATACTGACACTGACACTGACACTGATACTGACACTGACACTGATACTGATACTGATACTGACACTGACACTGATACTGACACTGACACTGACACTGACACTGACACCGACACCGATACCGACACTGATACCGACACAGATACAGATACAGATACAGATACTGACACCAATACTGACACTGACTCGGATACCGGTGCGGATTGCACTGAGTTAGTTCTGCAGGGATGTTGCAGTGAACAATGTAGCTGCGGGCTGGAAGGATCAAGATGCGTAACTCCGCTCGGAGCTGAGATTGGGGTATGCAAAGGTTTCGGTGCTCCTGATCCTGAGGTGTGCTGGATGCAAGAGGACTGCGCATACGGAGAGTTCTGCGACGGTGCCGTTGTATGTCCATGCGGATCGTTATGCATACTGCCGGACAGGATGGGATCGTGCAAGCCCACATCAGGTGCGTTATGCGACAACGACGGTGACGGCGATAAGACCTGCGATAACGGATATTTCTGTCTTGAAATCAAAGACGAAGACACCTGCCACGCAATACTGCCGCCGCCTCTTTGCTGGAACGACGCTGATTGTCAGGGCGATATGACCTGCAAGGACGCCGTCATATGTCAGTACGGCGTGCGCTGCCTATCAGAGCCTGGAATCTGTGAGTAGAATATTTTTTTGTACGATAAATTATGGATCTGACCTTGCTTCCAGATAAAAAAGACTTTCTATATTTTGAAAAGACTAATCAGCAAGAAGAGCATATTGCTTTGCTTGCCGTGCCGAGCGATCTGACATCCTTCTCCTGTGCTCTCTATAGATATCTCTGTTAAAGATGAACGATTAGAGGCTTTGTCCACCGCATTGAGTGACACAATAATATTGATATCCTCTTCCGGGTTGTCACTAAAAGGTAGAATAATCTGATTGTTTTCCACTGCGACAGGATAATCGGGAAAACCAATCGGATCGTCGTCCGATTCCATGCTGAATTCAATACCCAAGTCATCGTAAGTTTCCCCGTCAGATGGAGGCAAAAAGGTAAATCGCAACCACCCAAGCTCGCCGCAATCCCCTTTTCCCGGCGCGGCATAACGTGAACGTTCAATTTTCAACGACTTGACAACCGGCGCCGCAGGCGGGGTTGTATCGTCAGTTTCCGGCTCAGTCAAAAACTCTTCGGGAAAAATAGGGCTGCAAGGAAAAGCAGGAAAAGAAACTGTCATCAATGAACCGATTACCAACAAACTACGAAAGATCAACATAGCCGTTACTCCTAAGTTAAGAACAACTTGGTTCCAGTTAAAAATAGTATAAACAAGCGAACAATCTCATCGCAACAACAAACTGTGAAAGTTTAAGTGAAAGTGTAAGTTACAGAATTAAAGAAATGCTGGTAGACTTATAAAAAGAGTTTGAGATCGACAATCTCAAGAAAAGGAGAAGGGATATGTCTCATCGAATAATTATTTATATTTGCTTTGGATTTGCTCTTGTACTTTTTTACCTAGTTGCATGTGATAGCTCAAAAGGCAACGATGTTGAAATCGACTTAACGCAGTATGAGTCTGAAATTCTTGCTCCCCTAGTAAAAACCTATACAGGAAATATTTCGGACGGGGGAGGAGAGGTTCCATGTACATATATGGGACAACTTTTTGAAATGATTATCGAAGGATCAGATGATATGGAATGCACTTCGGATGAAACAGGTAAAGAATGCAATTGTTCCAGTGCGACAGACGGTGTTCTGAAAGCTCACGGTTCGATCAAGATAGGCGCGGATACCGTTTCCGTTCCAATAGAAATGTATATCGAGCTCTCATACTTGGATTTTTCTAATGCAACTCCACCTCTTGCCATCTCGGTTAGTGTAGTTGTTCCTGAAAATGATATATACGAAGACATTATTTCCGTCTCAAATGGAGTGGAAATACAACCAGGCGGAAACCTCACTCAATTAAGATGGCAAAAAAGTTTGTCCGATGACACTAACAATCCGTCCTTTGAATCCTGTATAGCTCTTTTGACGACCAATTAATAATCCCTCGGGTTTTATTAGGGACCGACCCTCAATAGACCTATTAGGATTCTATTAGGGGTCTATTAGGGATAGATCTCGATAAAGCAGTTTTAACAGCCGACTATTTGTTAAGGCCACAAAATACAGATATTCTACTTTAAACATATGACAATTGTTGAGAGCCGGCATACTTATCAATTAGTAAAATACTTATATTCTCCATTCCATTCTTAAACCTTCAAAAAAAATATCAACAAAAGGAAATTTTGTAAAAAAACAAAAAAAGCTGTTGATTCCCGAAAATCCTGCTTTCAAAGTTCTCTAATGCAGTGTTATGTTTTTCCGTTAGTGCCTTGTTTGTTGCGATAATCTTGTAAACGGAATGCTCATTTTTTACGGATAAGAAAGGATAATAAATGAAATCGATCTATTTATCATTGATCTTATTTGCGTGGTCAGTCGGCTGCAGTAATGGCGGCGCCTCTGACAGCGGCGACTCAGATACCGCTACAGAAGTAGATACAGACGCAGGTTCAGACACAGACGCAGATTCAGATACAGATGCGGATTCAGATACAGACGCGGATTCAGATACAGACGCGGATTCGGATACAGACG
>CAYWLQ010000152.1:6466-13926 GCA_964458775.1 uncultured Myxococcales bacterium
GCGGATTCAGATACAGACGCGGATTCAGATACAGACGCGGATTCGGATACAGACGCGGATTCGGATACAGATACAGATGCGGATGCAGATACAGATGCGGATTCAGATACCGACGCAGACACCGATACCGATATCGATACCGACTCTGATATTGATACCGACTCTGATACTGATACCGACTCTGATACCGATACTGATACTGATACCGATACTGACACCGACTCCGATACCGACAACGATACCGACAACGATACCGACACCCTCATTGATACAGACGATAACATCATCAAGTTGATAACAATCGAAACGAGGGGATTTACCTTCGATGCGCGAGTGGTCGGACCGGCCGACGGTGAGCCTGTCCTTCTGTTACACGGTTTTCCCGATATCTCACTTATGTGGACCGGCGTTATGATGGTATTGGCAGAAAACGGCTACCGTTGCCTTGCACCGGACCAGCGCGGGTACAGTCCCGGTGCGCGCCCTACCGAAGTAAATGCTTACCAATATGAAGAGCTCGTTGCTGATTCATTTGCCTTCGGTAACGAGCTCGGCGAAAAGTATCATCTGATCGCTCATGATTGGGGTGCGAACATAGCATGGCTTATGCTCGAAGCAAATCCCGCGCCTATTGCGTCTTTTACTCCCATAGCGATACCGCACTATCGAGTCTGGGCGCGCTCAGCTCTTGAAGACTCAGACATGGCTGCATATCGTAGGATGCTTGATATATGGATGACTCCGGGAGACGGAGAAGCTTTTTGGACACCGGAAGTAATGAGGAACATGTGGTCTGCAAAACCTGCCGACCAGACCGAGGCGACCATAGCGCATATGACAGAGGAGGGAGCTATGACAGCGGCGCTGAATTGGTACCGAGCATCGGACGGACACAAAAGCGTGCTCAATGATTTTGAGGAATGGGATGTAAATGTGCCCACTCTTCTCATCTTCGGCAGTGAAGACATGGGACAGAGCACAGTAACAAATACTGCACCGCTCATGAAGGGACCCTATAGTGTTCTGCAACCGGAAGGCGGTCACTTCATTGTCGACGAGCAACCTCAGGTCGTAGCCGACGCAATTCTAGCTCACCTTAAGGCATTTCCCATTAAATAGACGATAGGTGTCAGACCGTCTTTTCAATCCATTCCAAAACGGCGACGAAGAAGCCATTCTGCAGCTAGAAGAAGCAGGAGCATTGATATTGTTACAGGATGATCCCAAAAGGAGAGTGCTGATTGAGAAAGAACCTCTCTTCCTCCTTTGGGATTGATCGCTATGTCCTTTACATTTAAGGTGTTTATCTCAAATCGACCTCCTGTTGTTTCAGAAATAGCTTTTAAAACAGCAGGTTCTGCGTCGAGATGATTTTGTTCACGATTGTCTGTTTTCACTAAAAATGACACAGTGTTTTCAATACCATTGCCTCCGGATACTTTTATTCGATGATGTCCGTCTGTTTGAGGACTCCAAGTTCCCGAATATTTTCCCCTATTATCAGTGGTTGATTCAAAGGTCTCTTTTTTGTCTATACCGTTAGAATCTGTCCAAACTATTTCAAAATGAACCTTTTCATTTGGAGCGGGTCGATAGGTCTCATCTGATAACGTAACATCAATATTCGCTTTGCCGCCGAACACAACCGGTGACGGTGTAACAGCAATCGACATTCTATCCAGATCCGGCGCACGAGTAAGCCAAGATATCGCTTTTTGCCAAAATTCCGAATAAATATCAGCCGGGCCTCCTGTCATGGGACCGGAAAAGCGCCAGCGCCAAAGAGAATCTGTGGTTATAGCCAAAGCTCTTCCGTTTCCTGTCTCTTTTACAGATACTACCGGATGAGGACCGTCATCCGCTGACAAACCCGGATGCTCAAGAAGAGAATATGCTCCTTTTCTCAATCCGGATACACGACCTACTCCGTCCAGAAAGTGCAATCCCCTCCAAAGACGTTTGTTTTCCTCATCGTCATCTTTTCTTCTGGTAATAGGATGCGCAGCACCGAATGCTGTAAGCTTTGCGCGAAAAGGTGTTCGCTCTGTAAGTCTTGAGGTTTGAGTACTGGGAGGAAGTAATACAATAGGCAAGATTTCCTCAAGAGCACTGCTTCCAAAAGTATCGGACTGCAACCCTTTTGCACCTCCGATAACAGCAAGAGAACCTCCGCTCTTTACAAAATTGGATATCTTTTCACCAAAAGATTCAACTCCTACTTCTGAAGGGTCAAGTTCGTGAAAGATTAAAACATCAAATTCTCCGAGATGATCATTGAAAATCTCTTCGGTCGGAAAAGGAATCAAGGACATACCGCTTGAACCTTGTTCCGCAGATTGATAGTTTGTTCTTAATATATAAAACGAAACAAGATCCACGCGCGGCCATGATTTTAAGACATCTCGTAAAAACCGCTGATCCCAAGAAGGTCTTCCTGCCAGATGAAGAATTCGATACTTGTCTCTCACAACATCGATAGAAAAGAACTGTTTGTTGTTACCCGGTATCTCATCATTTTCGGGCAAGGCAGTTACGATTTCGTATACCTGACGACCCAATTCAGTAGGCAGAATATTAAAAGTAACCCGAGCCTTACCTCCCACCAATCGTGAAATTTTTCTTTGCATTACTGCGCTATTCTGTTTTAGAAATACCTCAATTTCTCGATCCGTTATTCCCACAGCATTTAGAGTCACACTGATAGAAATTTCACTTCGCAAAAAAGCCATCTGAGGTGCTTCAATATAAAGTACAGATAAGTCTGTTCTGGTAGGAGCGTCCTGCACAAGCACAGTATTTACCGGAAAGCCCAATTTGCGAGCCCAATCTGTTTTCCAGTCACCGTTTTCATTCACACCAATTTCAGTATCTGCGCCGTCGCTTAAAATAATCACACTCTGAACGGTATTATCACCGCCGTCTATTGCAAAGTCCTCCAAGGCTTGCCTGATATCAGTTTTATTACCGAGGGTTATGTTGTTGACAAGAGATTGTAGAGTTGACACAGGATAAAGGCTATCGTCAAAACCAAAATACTTAACCATATGATTCTTATTAAGTGCCTCTATCGACTTTTTTTCTCGCTCAAGAATACTCAAAGCCATCGAGAGTCTTGAGGTATCTCCTCTCCGCATTGAAAGCGATGTATCCAATAGCACAGCCACAACGGCAGGTTCAGATTTCAGGGTTCTGAGGTGTAAGGTCGGTTGAACCAGTATTGCCAAACACAATGCAATAATAGATACCCTTAAAATTGAAACAGACATCCGTATTTTGATCGGTAAGGCTTTGTCGAGTGAGCGATAGGAAAAAAGAAAAACCGTCGCAGCTGCAACAGCCAAAACAACCAATACAACTGTATCCAATCCGCTGACTGCGGTGAGTTGCCGGCTTACGCTTGTACCCACATCTGCCGCTTTCATTTTTCGGCTATTCCATTTCCGAGTTTAGTAAAACCTACAGAACAAAAAAGCATTTTGCATTTCTGCTCTCCGCACAACTTTGTCGATTGAATACCATTTTAGTTTTGAGGTGCAAGCAGAAAACCGAGTATAAAGACCCAACTTATCTATTCAAGGAAAAGAATCTAAATTGTATCTGCCTCAAAACGCAGTAAGTTAGGCAAATAGAGCTCGGACGAGGATTTATCCCATGCCGCAAACGCTCTCGGTCATTGAGTTTTTCGATGGGATAAACGCTACGGCTACATTCTGATTTGTTCTGAACAGGATTTTTGAGACAAAAACTAATTATGAAAACGGTATATAATGGGAATATAAAAGCAGCTTTGTTGTTTTTTTAACCGAGAAACGAGTCGAGGTTTGATTCCTTGACCAAGGTTAGGTAAAACGAGGCGCGATATGTCGACAAGAACCTTCTGTCAATAATTAGGTCGACATTGTACTAACAGGAGACAAAAAGCATTGATAACAGTTGAAAATTTAAAAAAACAGTATGCCGCTCACACTGCTGTGGATGACATCAGCTTTGAGGTTCAGGCGAAAGAGGTATTGGGCTTTTTGGGACCTAACGGTGCCGGCAAATCTACCACGCTTCGAATGCTGACCGGATATCTTGCCGCTACTTCCGGGAAAATTATTATAGACGGTTACGATGTGTTCAAAAATCCTGAGGAGGTGCGTAGGGTTATAGGTTATCTACCCGAAAACGTTCCTCTATATACCGAAATGAGAGTGGAAGAGTATTTGAAGTATCGTGCGGCTCTTAAAAAGGTTGCTTTTGGAAAACGCAAAAAAGCTGTGGAAGGCGCGTTGGAAAGGTGTCGAATTACTGATGTCAGACATCGCATTATCGGACAGCTGTCAAAGGGGTATCGACAAAGGGTCGGCATTGCTGACGCATTGGTAGGCGATCCTAAAATTCTTATTCTCGATGAACCCACAATAGGTCTGGATCCCAATCAGATTCGTCAAACGCGCTCTCTTGTAAGAGAATTGGGCGAAGAGCGAACTGTAATTCTCTCCAGTCATATACTCCCCGAGGTTGAGGCGGTTTGTTCCAGAGTTCTGATTATCAATAAGGGCAAGCTTGTAGGCAGCGGTAAGCCGGATGAACTTAGGGCACAGATGCACAAGGGTGAAACTCGCATTCAAGTTGAGGCTAAAGGTGAAGCTAATAAAATAAAAACCGTTCTTGGTTCAACCATGGGTGTTAGGGAAATCATCGAGGGAAAGTCTGCTGACAGCTCGATTAATTTTACTGTTATTGCCGAATCGGATAGTGATGTTAGAGAAAGAATTTTTGACGCCGCTGTTTCAAACGGTTTTAAGCTTTTAAGCATAGCTTCTCAAAGTGCCTCGCTAGAAGAAATTTTTGTCCAGATTACTACCAGCGAAACAGAAGAGACAAATGAGTCTAGTGCAAATCAAACCGAAAAAGCAGAAACCTCAAAAATCGAAAAGGAAGGTGCAAAATGATATCGGTTTTCGCACAGATAAAACGAGAGCTGGCAGCCTTCTTTTATTCTCCAATAGCGTATGTTGTTCTTGTAGCGGCCATGTTGGTAAACGGTATTGTGTTCGGCATGATTGTGGACTTGTTGTCTGATCCTAGAGCCGGCCACGGTGCTGCGATGCAAATTATGTTCAGCAATGAATTCTATTGGTTTCTAATGCTGATAATTTGTCCGCTCATAACCATGCGCCTTTTTTCAGAGGAGAGGCATTCGGGTACCATCGAAACCTTGCTTACTGCTCCTATCGGAACAGTAGGGGTAACTATTGCCAAATATGTAGCTGCAGTTATTTTTTGGATTGTTATTTGGCTTCCTACCATAGCATATCCATTGTTGCTGTCGAGATATTCATCTATCGAGGCAGGTCCTGTAATGTCCGGATATCTTGGAACACTTGGAGTAGGTATGATGCTCTTGTCAGTGGGGCTTTTCTTTTCGGCGCTTACCAAAAATCAAATAGTGTCTGCTCTTTTGGCTTTCGGTGCCAATATGGGTATTTTTCTTTTGGGACTATCATCATCTATGGGAGGCAGCAGTCTTTCCGATTCACCGATGGAATATATTAATTTGTTTGACCATATGCTTAACTTCTCACGAGGCATCGTGGATACAAGACATTTAACCTATTACGGTACGGTATCTGTTTTTATGCTGTTTGCTACTGTTCAAATTCTGGAAATGAGGAGGTGGAGGGGATGAGTACCGAAAATAATACCGAACAAAAAAACTCAAATGTTTTGAAAAATGCAAACATCAAAGCAGACAGAACAAGAGCCGGTGCCAATGCTGCGGTTTCTATTGTGGGAGCTTTGGTAATTTTAGTCGCTCTTAATTATCTGGCAATGCGACATTATAAAAGAGCTGATTGGACAGCTTCAGGACTTTATACACTGTCGGAAAAATCAATTAAAGTTCTGGAAACTCTGCCAAAAGATGTTTCTCTTATTGTGCTCTGGAGTGCAGGTGATCCCAGCGGAAGATATAGTGAAGTAAAAGAAATCCTCGATCGTTATACTGCAGCATCTCCTCGTATTAAGGTTGAGATGGTGGACCCGGATCTTAATCCTGAGCGTGTTAAAATGGTTATCAGTCAATACGGTGCCAGAATTCAACAAGATGAATACGGTAGGGCAGGTGTTGAGGCAGGAATTTTTGTGGTATCCGGTGACAATGTCAAATTTGTATCTTCAAGTGACTTTGAGAATATGACGGATATGTTGGGACAAATGGATGCCGATGACAACGCAGGCGTATCAGGTTTTAATGCGGAACAATCTCTAACTTCAGCTGTGTTGCATGTTACCTCGGATTCTCAACCAAAAATTTGTTTTACTCAGGGGCATGGAGAATGGGGGGTTGAATCCGGCGGAACGGCACCGTCCATATCTCATCTAAAAGAGGCATTGGCTCAAGACGGTCTCAAAGTTGAAGCGATTACAACTCTAGGCTCCGGGAGTATTCCTATCGGGTGTGATTTGGTAGCGGTTGTCGGGCCGGAGAAGGCCTTTCTACCGGAAGAAGCCTCATTGCTTGAACGATATGCGGAGCAGGGAGGAAAACTTTTACTGTTTCTTGACCCTATTATGGATGGAAAGTCGTTTTTAGAAAACGGACTTGAAAAATTGACTGCTAAGTTCGGCATTAAAATTCATAAAGATTTGGTTTTTGAAGTTGATAGGCGCCGATTGATCGGCAACAGTCCGTATTCATTTTTGGCCAGTGAGTTTACTTCTCACGAAGCGGTAAAGCATCTTTCTCTTCCTGACAGCGTCGGTGCTGACATCAAAGCGGAAGTAGGTGCTTATCCTGTAGCTTTTTCTTCTGTGCGCTCTATGTCTGCAATGTCGGATGCACCTCAGATTGTTGAGGCTTTGGCATATTCTTCGGCAAGCTCGTGGGGAGAAACCGACGGAGCTTCAATCTTTTCAGAGGAATTGCTTCCGGAAAAAGATCAATATGATACCCAAGGTCCTGCTGTGATAGCGATGTTTTCTGCCTTGCCTAGGCAAAGTGAAGGCAAAGAGAGCGGTGCTCTGGCAGTGGTAGGCGACTCAGACGTTTTGTCGGCTGAATTATTTGTGAGTGCAGGACTAAGCAATCGAGACTTCTTTTCCGGCCTTGTAGGAAAATTGACCAAGCGTCCTGAGTTAATATCGATTGCGCCAAAAAATCCGGAGCACGTAAAACTAAATCTTACCTCCGAAGATATGAGCACTGTTAACCGACTCATATGGGGAGAAATTGTCTTCTTTGTAATTTTGGGAATTGCAGTTTGGCTCAGGCGGAGGAGCTGATATGAGTAACAAAACTGTTGTTATAATTCTAACTATTGCCTTGGGGCTTACAGCCTATATTTTCTTTTTCGAGAAGAATACTCAGTCGACTTCTGAAAAACAGGCGAGGAAAAACCGCGTCTTTACAGATTTCAACCGAGACAGGATCGATAATCTGTCTATTAAACATATCTCCGGCAACGAAATAGTAT
>CAYWLQ010000153.1:0-6454 GCA_964458775.1 uncultured Myxococcales bacterium
AAGCAAAAAGCCCGGTTCGAAAACCAGGCTTTCTATATAATAACCGGTGTTAACCGGTGAACTGAGGAAACAAGCTGGGTTTCCTCATGGCTCCTGCTGACGGACTTGAACCGCCGACCTAGTGGTTAACAGCCACCCGCTCTACCGACTGAGCTAAGCAGGAACAGTCAACGGGGACGGAATATAGCCGCTTCGATTTTAGTGTCAAGAGAAAATGTTTGAGGATATTTGAGAAAGTTAGTAAGTTAACGTTAACAAGATGCTGTTTGGATCAATAACAGAGAAGGAAAAATGGAGAATTAATATGACAGCTGTAAAAGACGACGATAAAGACAAAACGATAATCAAACTTTTGGCGGCTATGGCCTGGGCTGACGGGCGGGTAGATTCTGAGGAGCTTCGAGTGGTGGAAGCTATGATTGAGTCTTTCGGCGTTGATGATGAGGTTAAAGATGAACTGATTACATGGGCCAAAACCCCTCGCACTCTGGACGATGTGGATGCATCTACTTTGTCTCAGGATGATGCAGAATTGGTTTTACATCAGGCAGTTCTTTTGAGCTTTGTCGACGGTGAACAATCAGATACGGAGATAGCTCTTCTCAATGACTTGACCGCCAAATTAAGAATGTCCGATGAATCAGCAGAATCAGTAATGAAGGGAGCTGTCGCTCATGCTCATTCTCTTTTGCCTCTGCTTGACAACTAGTTTGATACCTGCCTCTAGGTTTATTTTACGAGCGATTATTATATGACATTTAACAAAACTGATTTTGATGTTGTAGTGGTGGGCGGCGGTCACGCGGGTTGCGAGGCTTTTGCTGCCGCCTGTAGAGTCGGCGTTAGAGCAGCTTTAGTTATTCCCCAAATTGCTGATGCAGGGTGTCAGCCGTGTAATCCTGCTGTGGGAGGTCCGGGAAAGGGACACTTGGTTCGTGAGGTTGTTGCGCTGGGCGGTCTAATGGGCACGGTTACCGATTGGACGGGAATTCAGTTTAGAACCCTTAACATGCGTCGCGGCCCTGCTGTTCGCGCCACTCGTGTTCAAACTGATTCTACGGTTTATATGGAAGCTATGGCAGAACGGTTATTGCTCCAGACAGGAGAGGTTATCGAAGACCGCGCTGTCGGCCTCGAATGGAGCGGAACAGGTTCTAAACGTACAGTAGTCGGAGTTTGGCTTGACGGACGAGGTTTGATAAAGACCTCCGCTATTGTTATCGCCACCGGAACATATCTAAACGGCATGTTATTTGTGGGTGACGACCAAATTCCGGGCGGACGAGGAGGCCGTCCTCCTTCAATTAGATTTGCTCAATCACTTAAGGAAACAGGTCTTCCTCTCTTGAGACTAAAAACAGGCACTTGTCCTAGACTGGATGCTTCTACCATTGATTTTTCCAAGCTGGAAGTTCAGCCCGGAGAAAAACCGGAGCCCTTTTTTGACCCCGAAACTGTATCCGTCAGGCTGCCGCAGCTTTCTTGCCATCTAACTTATACAAATGACGCAACCCACGAAGTAATTCGAAAAAACCTTGCTCGTTCTGCAATGTATTCAGGTGCCATTACCGGTATCGGTCCTCGTTATTGCCCTTCATTTGAGGCAAAAATCGCTCAGTTTCCCGACAAAGATCGACATCAAGTTTTTCTTGAGCCAGAGGATCAATTCGGAAAGGTTATTTATCCGTCAGGATTGCCCACCAGCATGCCTCGTGATGTGCAGGAAGCTTTTGTAAAAACAATTCCCGGTCTCGAAAAAGCTCGTATTTTGAAATACGGCTATGCGGTGGAATATGATGCAGTACAACCTCTTTGTTTGGCACCGACTCTAGAAACCGACGGGTTTTCCGGATTATTTTTTGCCGGTCAAATGCTGGGAACCTCCGGATATGAAGAAGCAGCCGCCTTGGGACTTATTGCGGGTGCAAATGCTGCTCTTAAAATCTTAGGTGAAGACCCAATTGTTGTACCCAGAGACAAAGCCTATGTCGGCGTAATGATTGATGATTTAACCTCTAAAGGAGTAGACGAACCCTACCGGATGTTTACTTCCAGGGCCGAGTATCGCTTGCTTTTAAGGGAGGATAACGCTCAAGATCGTCTTTTGGAACACGGTTTGCGCTGTCATCTTACCAATCCATCTGCTGCTGCTCGCGTTCAATCAAAAATGTCCGCTGTTTCAGAGGTTATGGAGCGATTAAAAAGTACCTCAATAAATCCCTCAATGGAAAACAACAAGCGACTAATCGATTTAGGGCTTCCCGAAATTGCCAAACCATCATCACTGTTCGATTTGCTTAAGCGAAACGATGTGCAGCTCAATTCTCTCTTACCCTTGGCACCCTGGATAGGCTCTTTAGAACGAGAAGTTTTTGCAAGAGTTGAAGTGGATGTAAAATATGACGGTTATATTGATCGTCAACAGGCTCAGGCAGAAAAACTACGTTCTTTTGAGCATGTTAAAATCCCCACAGACCTTGAACTTGAAGGAGTTCCGGGTCTTAGAGCGGAGCTAATTCAAAAGCTGACCAAGAACAAACCGGCAACGCTCGGTCAAGCAAGCAGAATTCCGGGGGTAACGCCGGCTGCTATTCAAATTTTACATGTTCTATGCGAACGCTTTTTAGGAAAAAAAGCTGCAATCAAAAAATAAAACCGACTAGCAGGCAGTTCGTAAAAATAGTAAGGTAGATATGGTTCTAAAAACAAACTGGGCAAGAAACCGGAGGGCGCTATGAAAAGATACATCAGATGGACTAGGACGGCGGTTTTGGTCGCAATATGCGCAACAGCTTTTAGCGGATGTAAGAAAGACAAGGGTGAAGGAACAACTGCTTCGCAAAAAAGCAGTCGAGCATCAGGAGAACAACCTGACTACCAAAAGTATGCACCCCTTCCAAAAATAGTAACTGATCCTACTGTTCCGTTTCTTGTAGACCAAACCGGAGTAGTGGATATTTCCTGTTTCAAAAAGAAGAGTGATATAAATACACAAACAGCCTCAATGGAAATAAAAGCCGCTATCGAAAAGAAAAGCAGTTATTTAAAAGAGGTTATCGGCAAGTGGGTTTTGGACGATCTGTCTCCTTCCGGAATAACTGAAGATGATGTAACCAAATGGGAAATCAGCGTTGAGTATCCGGTAATGCTTGAGTTTGATCCAATGAATCTTCGTTTTGAAGACAGTCAAGAATGTATTCAGGAAAGCACCGGATGGTTGGATCAGAATGTAAGAGCCGTAACAACTCTAATAGGAGCCAGAAATTTTACCATTACATCCTCTTCTCGTCTTACAATTGACCAACAAGATAACCTAATGGAGGCTCTAAAAAGCAAAGGGATGACAATGTCCGGACAAGGTCTGGATTTTTACAAGCCGGTCTTGGACAGCGAAGGAAATCCCAAATACAATTCTGAAAATGAAGCTCTATATACAGGTCCAGGAGGAATTTCTATTACCGAAAAAGACATGCCGCCGGAGAGTGAACGCGGAGTTAAAGAATTTACAATTAAAGCTGAAAATCCATTATTTTTTGCATTTAGGGAAATTCCAAATAGTGCATGGCAGAAAATTCAAAAGAAAAAAGAATGCTATGTATTTGTGGTATGGGGAGATGTAAAGCCCAGAGCTCCTGATTGTGCGGAGTTTACTTCTGCGTTGTTTGCAGCTGAAAAAATTGATGATCAGACAATAAAGGTTGAGGTTACAGTTGATTCTAAGAGTCAAAAAATGGAAATTCCGTTTGAAACAACTCAGAAAATAATGATGGGAAACAGAGTTTTACTTTGGATTAATGTTAAAAAAGAAGAAGAAGGCGCCACAATTCGTTTTAACAGCCTAGTAATCGGCGAACTCTTTAAACAGTAAACTCTCATTTTTTGTAAAAGATCAAAACCAAAAGCAACTTCTCAGAAATTATGTGTGAAAAATAGTAGTCAGCTGAAGCCGAACCGGAAATAATCTGCTCTAAGCCCGCTGGGCTTAACGACAAAGTCGTTCATCCTGACCGCGTCCCTCGTGGGCGCGGCGGCGGGAGCCGAACCGGAAATAATCTGCTCTAAGCCCGCTAAGCTTAACGACAAAGTCGTTCATCCTGACCGCGTCCCTCGTGGGCGCGGCGGTCAGAGGGGTTAGTTTTTGAGCAGCTACAACTATCAAAACCTAAATTATTAATTTTCACTTTGTCTTTTTAGCGCTTCTGCTTGGAAATTAGCTCTCACTTGAGAGAGTAGATCGGTTATTCTTCCTTCCATAATTTCGGGCAATGAATAAAGAGTTATTCCGAAACGATGATCGGTTACTCGGCCTTGAGGGAAATTATAAGTTCTTATTCGCTCAGAACGATCACCGGAGCCGACTTGATTTTTTCTATCTGCAGAGCGTTCGGCCTGCTGTTCTGCCTGTAATTTGTCAAGAAGCCTTGCTCTTAAAACTTTGAGCGCTTTTGCTCTATTTTTGTGCTGAGACTTCTCATCCTGGCAAATAACCACCAACCCTGTCGGAAGATGCGTAATTCTTACTGCTGAATCAGTTGTATTGACGCATTGTCCGCCCGGTCCCCCTGCCCTCATAACGTCTATTCGAAGCTCTTTCTCCTCATCGATATCCACTTCGACATCTTCCGCTTCAGGAAGCACTGCAACGGTAATTGCAGAAGTATGAATTCGCCCCTGACTTTCAGTTGTCGGCACTCTTTGTACCCTATGAACTCCGCTCTCATATTTGAGATTGGCATATACTTCTTTCCCTGAAATCATTGCAATTACCTCTTTATAACCGCGACCGTCAGTCTCAGACGCGCTCATTATTTCGGTTTTCCACCCCATAATTTCAGAGAATCTTGTATACATTCTAAAAATATCAGCTGCAAAAAGAGCTGCTTCTTCGCCTCCCGTACCTGCCCTTACTTCTAAGATAATATTTTTTTGATCATTGGGATCTTTTGGAAGAAGAAGTATTTGAATTTGTGATTCTAAATCAGATATCTTCTTTTTCAGGTCAGGAATCTCCGCCTCCGCCAGTTCTTTTAAATCATCATCATCACCTTCCAGAGCAGCCTCATACTCATTGAGATCTGATATTGCCGATTTTAGCTCTCTATAAACTAATACTAAATCTACAATTTCGGCTCTTTCTCTGGAGAGTTTGGAAAATGCGTCTTTTTGAGAAATAGTCTCTTGATCGCACAATTTTTTTTCTATCTCTTCAAAACGATTTTCAATTTGGGCAAGTTTGTCCAGCATAACTCATATCTCCGCAGGTCGATTCTCCCGATTTGTTAGTATCAGCATGAGAATTACAAAATGCTTCAAAAGTATCATATACAACAGGCTCATCTTTGTCCGGAACTGCCCCGCCGACTGCTTCACGCCATAAAACAGCTCTAAGAGAGGTGAGAGCTATTTCCAATTGTTCACGGGTCGGTTTTTTAGTGGTCAACAACTGCATTCCCAAACCGGGCCATAAAAACGGTTTTAGCAGGATGTTGTCACTATGTCTGCCGGCAAAACGATTAAATTCATAGGCAATACCGGCCACCGGAATTAGAAGCGGCAGCTTAAACAGAACAATCAGTATATGTTTGTAAGCCGGACCGTCAGGACTTGGTTTTATCCATTCCGGGAAAAAAGGCATTAGAGCTGCTGCAACCAACATAAAGATAATTATCACAACCATCAAGAAAGCAGTTCCGCACCTTGGATGCAGACGGGTTTTCTTTTCGGCATTTTCAACGGTAAGCGCCTCTCCTGCTTCGTGGGTATATATAGCCATATGTTCTGCACCGTGATATTGAAAAACCCGTGATATTTCTTTGGAAAGACCTATAACAGCTACATAACCGATAAAAATGCTGATTTTTACGCCTCCGTCAATTACATGATAGAGGAGATCATTGACGGTAAGGGTTTGCCCCCAAAACAAGTTGCCGGCATAAGATGCCGCCATGTGCGGCAAGAATTTAAAGAGCAGAATAGCAAACAGCATGCTCACAAGCATTGTAAGGGCAATACCCAATTTGCCCGGTTCAGTTTGTTGCTTTTCTTCTTCTGATTGCGGCTGCTCAACTATAGCTTCTGATGCAGAGAAATTAAGAGCGGATATACCGTTCATCATGGACTCGATCATAACCACAGTCCCTCTCAAAAACGGCCATCTCAAAAAGGTAAATTTATCCCATATAGAATGCCAAACACCTTCTTTTACAGATATTTTCCCGCTCTCTCTTCGAACTGCAACTGCCAAACTTTTGGGTGAGCGCATCATTACACCTTCAATGACCGCTTGTCCGCCTACCGCCGCACATTTCTTATTTGAATTGGACATCATATTATTTATTCGCCCTTCCTTTCCAATACGATAAATAACGCATTCGGAACTAGATTGAAGGCAAGTAATGCTGTTTTATTGAAAATAAATTGATTTTATAATAAATACTGTTTTTAGTTTACAGAT
>CAYWLQ010000153.1:6464-11518 GCA_964458775.1 uncultured Myxococcales bacterium
TGCTGGTTTATTGAAAATAAAGTGAAGCAGCTAGGAGTTTTTGGCTTTGTCGCCGTACTTGCGATAAAAACGCTCAACTCTACCGGCGGAATCCAACAATTTCTGTTTTCCGGTAAAGAACGGATGGCATTCAGAACATATTTCCATCTGCATTTTGTCGCCGGGAGCAGTGGAATGGGTAGCCACTGCATTTCCGCAAACACATTGAATTGTGATTGCATGATAATCGGGATGTATCTTGTCTTTCATAGCTAAATCTCCATTACTGATTCATGGACTCGAGAAATTCTCGATTTGATTTTGTCCTGCGAAGCTTATCCAACAAGAATTCCATTGAGTCAATCACATTTAGCGGATGAAGCAGTTGTCTGAGCAACCAGACACGCTGAAGAACGAAATCTTCCAATAGGAGTTCTTCTTTTCGAGTTGCAGAACGATTAATATCGAGACACGGGAAAATACGTTTTTCCATTAGTTTTCTGTCGAGATGGATTTCGCTGTTTCCTGTTCCTTTGAACTCTTCAAAAATAACTTCATCCATTCTGGAGCCGGTGTCAACCAATGCGGTAGCGATAATGGTAAGGCTTCCGCCGCCCTCGATGTTTCTTGCTGCTCCAAAGAATCTCTTAGGTTTGTGAAGAGCATTAGAGTCAACACCGCCGGACAGGATTTTTCCTGACGGAGGAACTACTGTATTATAAGCGCGAGCCAATCGCGTTATTGAGTCGAGAAGAATAACAACATCATAATTATGCTCAACCAAGCGTTTGGCCTTTTCGATAACCATTTCGGCAACTTGTACGTGCCTTTGAGCCGGTTCATCGAAAGTGGAGCTGATTACTTCTCCGTTTACATTTCGAGCCATGTCTGTAACTTCTTCGGGACGCTCATCTATCAGCAGCACATGAAGTTTAACATCGGGATGATTGGTGGAAATGGCATTGGCAAGATCTTGCAATAAAACAGTCTTACCGGCGCGAGGCGGAGACACGATGAGGCATCGCTGCCCTTTTCCAATGGGAGTCAACAAATCAATAATTCTTGTTGAATCATTTTGGTCCGCAGGTGTTTCCAAATTAAATCTTTCATTCGGATACAGAGGGGTCAGATTGTCGAACAAAATCTTCAATCTGGCGGCTTCCGGCGATTCGTGATTTATTGTTTCAACTTTCAACAGAGCAAAGTATCTCTCAGACTCTTTCGGCGGGCGAATTTGTCCGGCTACAGTGTCACCTGTACGAAGATTGAATCTTCTGATTTGAGACGGCGAAATGTAAATATCGTCAGGACCCGGAAGATAATTGTAATCCGGAGCGCGCAGAAAGCCGAAGCCGTCGGGCAAAATTTCCAGCACGCCTTCTCCTGAGATAACGCCGTTTTGAGCCGCTTGTGCTTGCAAAAGAGCAAAAATAAGCTCTTGTTTGCGCATGCCGGAAGCGCCTTCGATGTTGTAGTCGCGAGCCATTGAAGTAAGCTCTGAAATTGGTTTTCTTTTGAGGTCTCTTAGATTCATGTGGTTTTCTTCACCATTCATTTTGGGCACCTTGAGTGCAACCTTGCTTTGAGGTTGTCTTTGTGTGGAAGGTACTTTAGAAAATTTATAATAATCGTTTTACTTTTTTTCCCGTTTTACGATTCCTGCTTGGATTATTTCGCGAATTACCGGTGGAGTTTCGCGGATTGAACGGTTCGTTCAATCGGTATTTATTGGCGATGTATTCATTTGTCAAGTATTTTTTTGCATGCAAAATATGATATGTATTTATCTACCATTTTTTTAACAAAGGGCAAATAATCTTTTGTCATGATCAATTTTATTTTGTTCCAATTCTTCTTAATAGTGTTGCCGGTAATAACAGGATGCAATACCGCCGCACCTCCCCCTTCTTCTTCACAAGAAGATCCGACAAGATGTATTGCTGTTGATGTGGGAGAGGCATCGGACTTTATTCTTCAAAAAAAAATTATAGATAATCGAACCGTTATTATGCACGGACTTACCAATCCGCAATCTTTGGTATGGAGAGATGACGGTACCGGTAAAACGTTTTTTTTGGCTCGCATTATGGGAAGTGAGAGAAGATTATATTTTTTAAAAGAGGTTCCGGACGAAGAGCCGCCTCCCGGAGTTTTGTCCAGATTCGAAGGTCATTTGCTAAGGTGGAGCAATCTTCCGCAAAAACAATCACAACATATGGCGCTAGGTCTCAAATCACAATACAACATAACAATCGAACCTGATAACTCCTATATAATTATTCATGGCCAAAAACCTGAGGGGTGTAAGTAAGGGAAGTAACAAATCAACTGATATATAATCGTTAGCGCGGATAAGCGGGAATCACTCATACCGCCCAACGCGGTAAAAAATAAGTCACATAGAAATACAATTTCTTTTTATGATGTTCCATATTTCGCGAGCAATAATTTGGGTTCCGGCATCGGTCGGAATAACACCGACTGTATATTCCTGTGGGCGGTCCCAATAATCTTGAAGATTTAGAAAATAGCATGGAGGGTTTTCGCTCTCTTCACAAGCCGCCTGCATTCCGGGTCTTAAATTTGCCACTCCCGGAGTGGAAGAAACCTCGGGATACAAGGAATAGATTATGTGTTCTACGGTTCCGTCCTCTTCTAACTTGTCCAGAAAATCTCTAAATACTGATACAACTTGGTCTGCAGAGGCTTGGGATCCGTTTTCGAGAATAAGGTCAATGCCCCCTCCGTTCATTATTAGAACTTTTACCTTTGAAACACCTGCTTCTTGAGTATTGTACTGATTGACAGCATCCGCAATACTTGCACCCGGAGCTGCCAAAATTACATAACTTTCATTAGAGTCGAGAATACCTTCTGCACGAGCTGTATCTACAATTTCTGTTCCGGGAAGGCGTATCCATTCGTCTCCGGCAAACAATATCTCGTTTGCTTGAAGATCGCTTGAGAAACAACTGTCCGTTTCCGCAGTTAGAATAGTATCTGTGTCTACAAAGGTATCGTAGGGATTTGTGTCGGAATCAAGAACAGTATGCTCCAATGTATCAGATGTTAGAATGTTCGCTGAAAAACTACAGTTTAATACTCCCGCAGCACTGATCCCAATAATGATAAATACTCCAACAAATTGTTTCCTCGATTTTGCCATATGATAATCCCGTCGTATGTTTTCAGGACACCGACTGCATTTGGTATTATGCGATATGTATTTTTATTGAGGAATAAAAAACTACAAAATTGAACAGAATCTGCATTAACTTAAAAACACAAAATGCTCACTAAAACCGGTTTTGGGAATTGTTATATTGGCAACTTCCTGTGCTTGGTTGCCATCATTAGTGTTGTAAGGACATGTCAGTTGAACTTATCCGTTCTCTTGAATTTTTTGAGCTATAATGCAATCTGAGGGGCTCTGTTAGTATTGCGATGACTGCTAAGACATTAAATCAAAGAAGTAACTCAACGGATTCTATTTCCGCGATTTCAAGCAATAACATTTGGAATGATTCTGTATTAATCGAACGGGCTCTTGCAGGTGATACATTTGCCGAAAATGCTATTTTTCGCAGACATGCACCTTATCTTCTAAATTTGGCAGCCCGTCTTACCCGGAGAATTTCAGAAAGCGATGATATTGTACAAGAGACCTTTCTTACTGCGTTTGCTAAGCTCGGTAAACTTGAGAAGCCGGAGGCTTTCAAGTTGTGGTTGGTTAGAATTTTGGTTTCCAAGGTTAGAAAAACTTTTAGAGTTAGACGGCTAAAAGCTTTCTTTGGAATGGATAGCGGACGAGAGGATGCAACCCTGCTCATGTTAGCTGTGCACGATGCAAATCCGGATCTAAGATCGGAGTTAAAAGAAATAGATACGGTTTTACAAAAAATGCCGATAGACTGGAGAACAACATGGATGTTCCACAGAATTGAAGGAATGAGCATCAAAGAGACTGCTGAAACCGTTAATCGTTCAGTTGCGACGGTTAAACGCTATGTAACAGCTGTGGATGTCGCCGTTAAATCTCGGTACAAGGTGTACAATGAAGGTATTTGAAAAAAACGGCATACCAAATAATTCATTTAAGGATATCGCTGACGAACACAAGATTGCCTATAATTGGGCATGCATTGAGGAAAAAAGGCGAAAAAAGCCTTTGTTTCAAGCTCGGATGCTTTTAGTAACCGCTGCTACAGTGTTTATTTGTGTTACAGTATTTATTTTACTAAGAATAGATTCTAAAACCGGCAATGATGAAACGCTATTTCTGGAGCTTTCGGAGTCAACTCCTTCTATTGCTGTTCCGTCTTACTCATCGCATGAAAAGCAAGTAGCACTTTCTGACGGTTCCATACTCACTCTAGCTCCGGGAGCTTTGTTGGAAGTCAAGGAAAGTTCTCCGTCAAAAATAGAGTTGTCTCTATTAAAAGGATGGGTTCGTTTTCGCGTTACTCCAAATAAAAAAAGAATATGGGCTGTTGAAGGAGGTTTCGGTAGAGCTGTTGTATTGGGTACTCAGTTTACAATGAGCAGATCACCTCATTCGCTTAAGGTTGCAGTGCATTCGGGTACAGTTGCTGTTTATGAAGCAAATACAGACAATAGGCTTACAAAACTTACCTCCGGACAATTTTACGAATTTCTCGAAAACAAAAAGTATGAAAACATAGTGACTGATGCACAAGATACTAAACAAATTGAATCCGAGGACTCGTTAAGTACGGATGCTGACACTTTGCTTGACAATGCTATTGAGAAAAATAGGCGTTCTTTGCAGTCTGTGCCTAAATCTCCTATGCCTTCTCTTAGCGAAATAAAAACTTCTGATTCCGTAAACGCACTTTTAAAAGCAGCAGATGATGCTCGAAATAGAAACAATAATCGTGAGGCAGCGAATTTACTTGCTCAGATTCTTACAGACTATCCGAATGACTCAGCCGCAGGAGTAGCAGCGCTTACTTTGGGAAGAATTAGGATGGATTCGCTCAATCAACCGAAAGAAGCTGCTGCAGCTTTTGAATTTGCCGCAAAAAGCAAAAAAATGCCTTCCCCTCTAAAGGAAC
>CAYWLQ010000153.1:11528-13868 GCA_964458775.1 uncultured Myxococcales bacterium
CAAGCCTATGCTCGTTGCGTTAAAGCACTTTCTAAGGCAAACTTAAAAGCTGAGGCTACGGTAATGAAAGAGCGATACAAAACCCGCTATCCTAACGGTGCGTGGCTCAAATGGGTGGAGCATTGGGTCAGCACGGAATAACCACCTACAGTAAGACTGGTGTCTTAACTATTTTTGTTGTTTTGTTGTTTTCAATATATGGTCATTCATCTGAGATCAAATGTGTAATAGCAGAGATCAACGGTTCGGAAGCATCCTTTGTTGAGGCCGTTAGAAAGCAACTGAGAAATGAGTTTAGTGAACTTTACTTTGATCATGATTCAAATCCTACCTGTCAAAAGTTATTTATTGAAATTCAAAAAAGCATAGTGAGAATAATGCTGACGGAAGAAGGCAACGTTGCAATGACCCTTGACCTTAATGAAGTTGCTCCGAACCTTAGAGCTCGTGCCGTTGCTTTGTCTTCTGCAGGTCTTTTAAATTTGTCCGAAATTTCGGAAGACATTTATAGTGCAGATTCCTTAACAACAAGAACCGAAACATCCAATACTTCCTCATCACCGTCCGAACAAGAAAACTACAAATCGGAAAACAATGAATTTGACAGTTCATCACATACCAAGTTTGAGAAGTACACAGGAACAAATATACGATTTCAAGTAGCATTGGGAACGCTCTATGTTCCCAAGTTTCGCACAACGGTATTACAGGCACTTCCCGGTATCGGTATTTCCTGGAATGCGGTTCAATTACATTTTTCACTGCTCGGCGAATGGTCTAGAAAAACACTGGATATAGGAGAAATCTTTACGGCAGGAGTAGGTCTTAGATTAACCCTATGGCTTAAGGTATTCGAAAAAGGAAAAATATTACTTCGCCTCGCTCCTTCAATTGACCTTGCCGGAATATTTGCTTACGGAAACGGTAAAGAAGGGGTTAGCGACGAATCTTCTTTCTCTCCGGTCTTAAATGTTTTGGGACTGATAGGATTGCGAGCAGCATTGAAACCCAAAATCTCAATATGTCTAGAAGCAGGCGGAGGTTTTTCCATGTTGGGTTTTAGACTCCAAGCTGATAACAGAAATGTAACCGGGCAGGACGGAGGTTTGATAGCTTTTTCCCTCGGAATTGAATTCGGTCATTAGAATCTCTCATCCTTTATTTTAAGCTACCTGCGTGTTCATAGGGTCTCAGAAAACACAAAACAGTGATGCGCATAACAGTTTCACTGTCAATTGCTCACGGAGGACAACATGTTCTTCAAACCAACTACTGCGTTGACTCAACTCGCGTCTTTTCCAGTGGATTCAGCTACGGCGGTTCAATGTCGTTTACTGCGGCATGTAATATGAGCGACATATTTAGAGCAATCGGAGCAATGGCCGGAGCTCCTATTAGCGGTGCAAACTGCACAAGAAGAGCGCCAAAGCGTCCTGTTGCAATTTGGGCAACCCACGGGACTGAAGATACTGCACTTCCAATTACTATGGCTGAACCTATGATTGAGGCATTAAGAATAAATAACGGTTGTAGCGCAACAACTCAACCGACAACCCCTTCTCCGTGCGTAGCATATGAAAACTGCAGCACCGGCTATCCGGTGGTTTGGTGTCCGAGAGAAGGTGATGTCCATGCAATACCAAGCTTTGCTGCCAAGTCTATTGCTGACTTTTTCATGCAATTCTAAACAAGTATTTTTTACGCTAAGTTTTTTTGAGCCAGTTTCGCTGTCTCAAAGTATCCGAAATATCAAACAGGGGAATACATCCCAATTTATAAATAAGGAAGGTTATACATGACATTTTTTAAAAGTACTCTCATTTGGTATATCGCAATATATACAATTGTTGCAGGGTTAATCTCCTGCGCAGAATCTGATCCTCCCGATAATCAATATGAAGAAGACAGCTCTTCAGATGCAGATGCTGATGCAGATGCTGATAGCGACACAGATGCAGATGCGGATGCAGATGCTGATAGCGACACAGATGCAGATGCGGATTCTGACGCTGATACAGATGCGGATGCTGATACTGACACCGATGCGGATTCTGATGCGGATACGGACGCTGACTCCGACGCTGATAGCGACACAGATGCAGATGCGGATTCTGATGCGGATACGGACGCTGACTCCGACACAGATGCAGATACCGACGCAGACACTGACTCTGACAGTGACACAGATACGGATACAGATATTAGCTGTCAGTATGAATGTCTTGATCATTGCGGATCTATCGGAGGAACAAGAATGGAAGGGACATGTCCCGGTGAACAGAGATGTTGCGATATGAGCGGTGTCGATACAGGAGGCGATACCGATACAGATACTGATAC
>CAYWLQ010000154.1:0-13808 GCA_964458775.1 uncultured Myxococcales bacterium
ACGGCGTTTATATGCGCACACCCCTCCCCTGTCAATATTATTTCGAAGTTTTTTTGTATCTTCTTTCGCATTTTTTTTTTTGCCACCCCAAATACCTTTTAAATTCAGTCTTCTAAGCCTCTATTCAGACCCAAAAACTTAAGTTTTTTATGTAGATTTGTACGTTCAACACCTAATACTTGAGCAGTTTTAGATATATTCCAATCGTTTTCGGCCAAAGTATCAGCGATATATTGTTTCTCAACCAGATCTCGAAATTCTTTTAGTTGCAACCGCTCTCTTGAGCCATTGGTTGATAATAATGCGGCACTGTTTGATGATGATGATGATGGTGTTATAGAACCGGACAACATATTGTCAGGAAGATCAGATACTGTTATCTGATCTCCACTCATAATCATTAAACGTTCAGTAAGATTTTTTAACTCACGAACATTACCCGGCCAATGATATTGCGACAATATGTTTATAACATTGTAATCGATAGATTTTTCTCTATAGCCGTTTTCCTGGCAGAAAGCCTTAATGAATTGGCCAAGCAATAACGGAATGTCATCCTTGCGTTCTCTGAGCGGAGCAGCTTTTATCGGAACCACATTTAGTCTAAAAAACAAATCTTCTCTAAAAAGACCTTTTGATACAGCAGCTTCTAAATCACGATTGGTAGCGGCCAAAACTCGCACATCCACGTTAACTGTTTGTCGTCCGCCTACTCTAGTAATCTCTCCAAATTGAAGAGCTCTAAGAACCTTGGCTTGGGCACTAAGAGACATATCCCCGATTTCGTCCAGGAACAACGTACCGCCGTCCGCCATCTCAAATTGCCCTATCTTTCGTTTATCTGCACCGGTAAATGCTCCCTTTTCATATCCGAATAATTCACTTTCAATCAGTTCTTGAGGAATAGCTGCACAGTTTACTTTGATAAAAGGACCTCCTTCTCTTGATGAACGTCTATGAATGGCTCTGGCGATTAACTCCTTGCCGGTTCCTGATTCACCTGTAATCAGTACGCGACTCTTGGTCGGAGCAACCTTGCCTATTTCATCAAAAAGCCTCTTAATAGGAGCACTTTGTCCCACGATTTCTTCTCTATCAGCAATCTGAGCCTGCAATTCATTGACCCTTCTCGCAAGGTTAACCTGTTTAATGCAATTCTTAACGCGAATAAGCACAGCATCCCTATCAAGAGGTTTTTCAAAAAAATCAGTTGCACCCAACTTAACTGCATTAACCGCTTCAGCTAAAGATGCATGTCCGGAAATCATAATAATGGGCAAATCTTTAAATCCGCTTGCACGTATTTTCTCCAGCATTTCAATACCGCTCATATGAGGCAGTTTAATATCAAGTATTAATAGGTCCGCCCCCTCAGCTTCCATGTATTTTAAACCTTCTTCGGCTGAACCAAAAGAAACTGCCTCGTATCCTTCACTGCTCAGAACAAGAGTGAGGGTTTTTCTAATATTTTTCTCATCATCGATAACAAGAATCTTTGGAAGAACCATATTCTTTCCTTTCCTATTATTTAGATATCCATCGGTAAAGGCATATGCTGCGCCGCCGTCATTATCAACTGAAAATGATAAAAAACGAGTACAAGCACAACATGTTGTGATAACAAACAGCACTTGTCGGCTCAGCAAAAACGAGCAAACAATAGAACACTATGAAGGAGAACAATATGTCGATACTGTTGAAAATAATCGCTGCAACAGTATCAATGTTAGGCGAAAACGCTGCAAAAAAATTGGGGATCGGCATCGGTCTGTTTTGGTTTTATTTCTTGAGGATCAGAAGAAAAGTCGTTTTCGAGAACCTCAACAAAACGATGGCGACGCAAAAGGCTGATCATTACCGTATAGCACGAAATGCATATTGTCACTTTGGCTTATCAGCTGTAGAGTTTTTAAGAATGAGCACAATGACTGCAGAAAGTATTTCATCATTGGTAGATGTGTCAGGTATGAAAAACTATGAGGAAGCTTATGCTCGAAACAAAGGTGTAATAGTAGTCACTGCACATATTGGTAACTTTGATTTATTAGCAGCATCTCAGACCGCACTAGGAATTCCATTAGCCTTGGTAAGCAAAAATTTACATTCTAACGGTATGAACCGGTTTTGGATGAACAGCAGACAAAAATTCGGTATTCAAATATTTTCGGACAAAGGGAATGCAAAAAAAATGCTTCGCCATCTGAAAAACGGCATGACCCTTGCTTTAACAGCGGATCAACGCACAAAAAAAGAACGCGGCGGTGTAGTAATTCCGTTCATGGGATGCCCGGCGATGACCGGAACAGCACCGGCAGTTCTTTCAGCAATCTCAGGTGCACCGATTGTCCCTGTTCATATAGAGCGACAATCAAACGGACGTCATAAAGCTTTTATTGAAAAATTGATTGAACCTCCCATGTCAAAAAAAACAGAAAATTGTGTACAAGTCATGAGTAAACTTAACGTAATTATTGAAAAATGGGTTAGAAATGCGCCTGAACAGTATATGTGGCTGCATCGTCGTTTTGTTGTTGATAAATATCTTACCGACTTGAGTCATGGTCAATGACAGGCTAAACTGCATTTTAACATGTTTCTTGAGAATATGTTGTTAATTGGAGGTATGGATGAAAATTTTGGTCAGTTGTGTTGTAACGACAACTTTTCTGCTTGCGCATTCGGCCCACGCTACCAAGTTCAATGCTAAGGTTACTGCAAGCAAAGAGTATCTTGAGGCTCTTGAAGAAGCAGAATCCTCAAGGTTTTCCAATAACAAAGACTATTATTGGAAACTTCCAAACAGCATTATTCCTGTAGAAACGGCGTCAATTAACTTCACAACTGAAGCGGCCGCTGTTATTTTTAAAGATGACGCCGAGCCTTCAAAACCCGACGAAATTACAAATATTAACGTACACGCCGGGAAAATGGAAAAAACAGTTATTGTAGCTCGACCGGGAAGCACCATTAAATTTACAAATATATCCCCTTTTAACCAAGAACTGTATTCGCCTGATTTGTCCTCGTTTAAACCGGAAGTTCAATCTACTAAAGCGTTTCGCTCTATTGACTTTCCCTCCGAAGGAATCTTTACAATTCGCTCAAAAACATTTCCTTCCTTTCTTGCATATGTGGTGATAACTCAAGGAAAGACATTGGATATTAAATCAGACGGAACAATTACAGAGGAGCTTGATTTAGGGAAATATACTCTTAAAATTTTTCATAACGGTAGATGGATTCATAAAGAGTCTTTTACTATAGATACTGGAAAAATTGAGCCTCTAAATGTAACACTATCACCAAGCAAAGACTCAACCGATAACGATAGGGCGGACAACAAAGCCGAAGATAAAAATGAGAAAAACGAAACACCCAAAACAGAAAAGAAGAGCAACTAGCCGCCGGCTTATAGTTTGATAAGGAAATTCGATGTTCATATCAAAATTTTGGATTACATTGGTAACACTGGTCGGAACCGTCATGCTCGCTGTAATCATCCTGGCAAAGGATGCCATCAATCGCGAACGCATTGATAACACCACTGCCATTTTGTACAAAGAAGTATCAAAAGTGGATGTTGCTGTGAGACTTCACGCGAGACATCGTCTTGACATATTGCTTCAAGCAGCTGTGGATCCTGAAGTTAGAAAGCAACTTCAAATTGTCTCAGCCAAACCCGAAAACGCAAGTCAGGTTCAAGACAAGCTTTTGGCTTCTCTTCGTAAAATAAATACAGATCTCAAAGAATATCAGGCAGATCTACTTATTGCATTGGACAAGCGAGGAGTAGTGGCAGCGCAAACAGGTGCAAGAGAGCGAGAAAGCGGATACAGCCTGGCCGGTTTTCCGGCTGTTGAAGCTGCACTTAACGGTTATGAAAGAGATGATATTTGGCTTTTGGACAAAGACGTTTATTTGATAGCAGCCAGACCGGTCATTCAGGAGGGCCGCTATGTAGGTGCCTTAGTTCATGCTATGAAGGTCTCAGACAAACTGGCTACAGAAATATCTCCTACTCTTCAGTTCGCTATGTTCTCAGGAAACATGATGCTGGCAGTGGGCTCTCCCAAAATAGAAGGTCAAACCAATGCTCAAAGCGCAATAATTGCTGAACCTCTTAGCAATGTTCTTTCTTCTAAACAGTATCAGGATAGAGGCTATTCAGATATTCAAAGAATTAAGACTCAAGAAGGTGACTTCTTAGCTGTTTATGCAAAAGTAAAAGGTGAAGCTGCCAATAACAATGTCGGATATGCTGTGGTAGCATCGGTAGAATTGTTAACCTCTCCCACAGATGTTTATGAACGCGCAGGAAAACAAGATATAGATGCGCTTCCTACTGTTTGGCTTATTGTCGGCTTTGTTGTCCTTACACTGATAGGTTGGTTGTTTACTTACATTGAAGGTCAACGGCCGGTTAAGCGCATGCTCAAGTCATTAGAAGATCTAACTCGTTCAGACCCTAAAGACCAGCTGAATGTATACAAGTTCAGACGAAAGATGCGTAAAATAGCACAAGCCATAAACAAGATGGTAGACTACAAGATAAAGGCAATCGTTGAAGAAGGAGATACCAGTTCTGGAAAAAGTATCGACTCTATTTTAGGAGATCAACGAGATGTTTCTCGATTATCATCAGCATCATTTAAATTCATAGAGCCTTCAGCATCTGATATTCCTCCGCCTCCTCCGGGACCTGAACCCCAAAAGCCCGAACCAAAAAAGGTAGAACCGGAAATAACAACACCCAAAAAAGCGCCGCCGACTATTAAAAAGCCTCCTGCACCTTTAGCCGGAAATATCAAACCCATTCCTCCGCAAAAGATTAGTGCTAATCCTGAAAGCCCCTACTCAGATGACGAAACTGCACATTTTCAGGAAATATACGAACAGTTTTCAGCTTTAAAAAAACAACTTGGAGAACCGGAACTTACATTTGATAAATTCCAACTGACACTGATTAAAAATAGAGACACTCTAAAAGCACGATACGGATGTTCTTCAGTTAAGTTCCAAGTTTATGAAAAGGACGGGAAGGCATCTTTAAAAGCAACCCCTGTCAAAGATTAGTAGACCAATATTTTGTATCAACAGATTAATTCAGTTTTTATCTCATAGGCAACGCGGACGAATCCTTCCAATTAGCAGGTAAGGCAGTTCTAACTCCTCCAAAACGATATGCAAATCCCATTGACGCGGTGGGAAAGACATCTCCGTTCGGACTCATTACCAGTTTGTCTGAAAGCTCCCAACCGTTAATCGAAATGATAACTCCGCCCTCAAAAAAGAAATTCCAATTTTGCCCCAAAATGGTCTCGAAACCGACCGTTGCAGGGAAAACGTAAAAATCCACCTGTCTATTTTGTCCTCTTAGATCAAAATCCCAATAGAGCTGCGTAGTAAGATAAATTGCTCGACGGCGATGGTTTCCAAATCTCAAAGACAGCGAGTTTTGAAAAGCAAGAATCCAAGAATTATCATCTATTCGCATCTCAGTATCTTGTCCCAACCAGTCTCTCAGGTCGATATTTACATATTTGTAACCGGTTCTTATATGCCACCCCCAAAAGAAGAAATTGTTCTTCTTTGTTCTGGTTCTTCCCATTTCTTGTTTTATTCGTAAAAAGGTTTGAAAAACTCCGGCATCGCCCCCCACATCAAGCCCCAAGGTCAGCCAATAGTTTATTCCTCTTTGAATCGAGAGCATTACGGGGGGAGGAAACACATCTCCTTCAACATATAAAAGCAAAGCCGTTTCTTTGCGGTTTAACAAACCGCCGTCTCGAACAAACGGTACTTGTCGACGCATCTCCCAAGTTATTCTCTGATTTCCCGGCATATCCTTTGCTCGTTTGTCTTCCTCCTTCACCGCTTCATCCGCTGTTGAGCCTGCATCAATCTTAGAATCGGTTTGAATGTCAGCTAGTTCGTCAGAATCATCGGAATGCTCTGAATCAGCCTCCGATGCCTCTAAAGAAGCTTCATTAAAAAAAAGAACAAAAAAAACCAGTAACTTTACATTTATTTGACACTGAGTTTGCACCACAAAGCCTCCCTTTGGTTGCTCTACAATTCAGAGTTTATGTGATCTTACACGAACTGCAACCTGACATCCAATTTCGCCAGTACACATAACTTATAATGCAGGGTTTAAGAATTTTCTATGTGTTCTATTTTCTAAAAAAACGTCCGGATCAATCTGTCATTATTTATAAATCCAATGATTGAGAGGAATTTTTGAAATGATTAAAATTTATACAATCACAACTACAACCTTACATTGATTGGTACATCCGTCGTTATCGACGTCATTAGCATCATCGCAATCTTCATACCCGGGATATACAGATCCGTCACCGCAATGAGGACCGAGAACACATCCCGGTGCACACTCTCCGTAACCTCCATCATTTACTCGATCATCACATTTTTCATATTCTTCCTGAACCACACCGTCACCGCAATGGGGACCGAATACACATCCGGGTGCACATGTGCCGTAATCACCGTTGTTTACTCCGTCATCACATTGTTCTCCGGCCAACTTGGATACTATGCCGTCACCGCAAATTGGAGGTTTAATACATCCGGGAGAACATGCATCAGGATCAGCATCTCCATAGTCGCTATTATTAACGCCGTTATCGCATTCCTCCGGACCGTTTACTTCTCCGTCACCGCAATGCGGACCGATTACGCATCCCTTGTCACATTGTCCGTATCCGCCGGCCAGTATTCCGTCATCACATTGTTCTCCAGGTGTCATTACAGCATCACCGCAAATAGGTTTGCACTGGCTTTTGGCAGCATTAAATCCGCTCAGGGTCAACTTGTAAGACGATGACGTGGTCTGACGCTCAGCTTGAAAAACCACAATTTCGTAAACGTTTCCGTCAGTCATGCCCAATTGCGTTCCCCGATTCCTGTCAATAACGACTCCTCCGCTCACAGGCGTATGAATCCCACCCAAATCAACTACCAATCGGTTGTTTACAAACACCCAAACATCATCATCGCCGGTAAAATCCAATTTATATGTTTGGCTCTCATTATAGAAAAACCAATAACGGACCTCGCTGGTAAAGTGAAAATTATGGCTGGCCGTAACCTCTACCCATTGCCCTGCTTCGGGTTCGGACGGATCATATCCCGGATTGTACAACGGCGGAATATGAATTGTATCATAATATTGCGCCTTGGGTGTAATAAGACCGGCGAAATTGTCAACCGGGAAAAACATCGGATTTCCGTCAATATAGTCGGTAACAATTACTCCCCAATGAATACCGTTTGCATCAATTTCACACATCATATCATCAGTTCGCATCGCCGTACATTGCTGATAACTATTGGGTTGTTGGGATCTACAAGGACCTACAGCATCTGCCGTTGTAGCACATCGGACTCGCTCTGCCACCAACCACTGTTCTCCGTTTTCGCCGTAGCGATTTACATATCCGCCGTCTCCGTTGGCATAAAGCGTAAGTGTGCCGGCATGAGTACTATTAGTTCCTGAAACATCACGATACCATTGATTGAACGAAGCAGCACTGCTTATCATGGTTCCGCCTGCGGCGGCCAAAACAGGTTTGCCGTCTGTAAGGGTGTTTGCTACCAAACCTATTGTAGCTTCAAAGCTGCCTGTCAAGCTGGGCTCAAAGTCAATATGGCTTGCAAGAAAATCCCTATAAACAACAGGCACTTCCATTGTATCACCAAGAGGCGGCTGCTCACACTCAAAACCGGGTTCTATAACACATGAAGAAGAGCATCCGTCTCCAGGAACGGTATTGCCGTCATCACATTTTTCTCCCACAATAATACCGTCGCCGCAGGATGACTTGCATGCACTGCCTGCCGTAGAGCAATCCGGTTCTAGTTTGCAGAAAGGCGAACATCCGTCTCCGGCTGATAGATTTCCGTCATCACATCCCTCTGTTCCCTCTTTTTTCCCGTCACCGCAAACGGTTTTATGACAGGTATATTTGCCGGGATTTCCTGTACACGCCCAACCCTCTTCCCAATCGCATTTGTCTGAACATCCGTCTCCGTTAGTTTTGTTTCCGTCATCACAAACTTCGTTGAGAGTTATAACGCCGTCACCACAAACCGGAATACAAAGGGCTCCCGGCCAGGGGCATTCAAATCCCGGTGTAATCTCACAATCATTACATCCGTCATTGGGATTGTCATTTCCGTCATCACATTTTTCTGTTCCGGTAAGAATGCCGTTACCGCAAACATTGAGATCTATGCATTTTTGCCCTGGAGTCTCACAGAAAAAACCGAACTCCTGAGCAGTGCAATCAGCTACACATCCGTCTCCGGATTCTGTGTTACTATCATCACATATTTCACCCGGTTCTAAAACACCGTTTCCGCATGCATACAAAGAATAGCACAATTCGCCGGGACGCGGACACTCAAAACCGGCTTCCTGTTTGCAGATTCCGTTACATCCGTCCCCTGGAAAGGCATTGCCGTCATCACATTCCTCACCTTCAACATTGATTTCACCGTCGCCGCAAGCAGGAGGAGCTATGCTGCACTCAGGAGGAGGATTTTCCAACAAACAAGCATTCATTTGAGTATCCGTATCGGCGTCAGCATCAGAATCAGCATCTGTATCAGTGTCAGCATCCGCATCGGTATCGGAGTCAGAGTCAGCATCTGTATCGGTATCCGCATCTGTATCGGTATCGGAGTCAGAATCCGCATCTGTATCGGTATCTGCATCTGTATCGGTATCGGAGTCAGAATCTGCATCGGTATCTGAGTCAGAATCCGCATCTGTATCTCCATCAGTGTCAGAATCAGTATCTGCATCTGAATCAGCATCCCCTCCTGAAGTATCTGTCGCTATATCAGTTGATTCACAAGCTGCGACGCAAACAACTAAAAGTAAAAGGTTTATCATTGACACAAACTCAACCGACAACCCAAATCGTTTTCCCTCTTTTTTGAATAATTTCAATATTTTTTGGTTCATAAAACTATTGCCTCCTAAAAAAATTTTAAAGTTAAGTTAACTAATATGTCTTTATATTATTTCCAAACAACAATAAAACCTTCCGTTGATATTCTTAATGTTGTCCTAAAACCCATATTCATTGTCTTATAATTTTTGTAATTTTTCATTATCTTTAATCATCTTTAATCGATATTTTTCACAAAATAATGATTAAAACGTACGTATATTGAAAATATTGAGCAATTTTTTGTTGTACATGTGTATACAAATAGCTCTAAATATATAAATGTAGGATTTGAACTTTCTTTAATAACAGTGTTGATTGATAGTATTTAGTATTTTTTAGGAGATAAGCATGAATATTTTAGAAAAATTCCATTATGTATTGTTTATTACTTTTGCTGTTTTTACGGCCTATACCTTTGGGGGTTGCGCTTCTTCAGACGAACCCAATTTAATCAGAGATACAAACTATATACCCCAAAACACCGACAGTGATTCGGATTCCGAAACAATAGGCGGCGATGCCGATGCTGATTCAGATACCGATACCGATACTGACACAGATGCTGATGCTGATACTGATACCGACACTGATATTGACACTGATACTGATGCAGATAGTGATTCGGATTCCGATAGCGATACCGACACTGATGCTGACACCGATGTCGATACGGATAGCGATTCAGATACCGATGGTGACACTGATACCGATACTGATACCGATACCGATACCGATACTGACACCGACACCGACACAGACACAGACATTGACACTGACACCGACACCGATGCAGATGCAGGTAGTGATTCAGATACCGATGGTGACACTGATACCGATACTGATACAGACACAGACACAGACACAGATGTTGATACTGCTGACAGCGATGACACGAAAGTAGAGATTCCGGAAGAAACCACAATATGCAGCGGTGATAATAAGCTTTGCGAATGCTCAGGCGGACAAGGCTGCAATCTTGAATGCGATGTAACCTACTGCAATGCTGAATGCTCTGACAACGGTACACGTTGTCTTTCGGACTGCTACAACACGTGTGACTGTTTGGATGGTGCTGAATGCGACTTTAGATGTTTGGCAAATCAGTGCGCTCTTACATGTGACGGAGCCGGAACAGTATGCAACACTCCTTGTAAAGGCGCAAAATGTACCTGCTCAAACGGGGCTAACTGCAAATTGGAAAGCACAGCGCCCAATGCCGACATGGTATGCGAAAAAGGATCAGTCTGTGATTTTACTTGTTCTACTTCTAACTGCGCAATGACCTGCAAAGCAGGTGCAGAATGCAATCTAACATGTAAACACGCAGAATGTTCAGTAAACTGTGAAGCAGGTGCATCTTGTCTGCTGAGATGCCCTGATAATGATTGTGCAAATGTATCAAGACCCATCAGTTTTGTTGCCTGTTGCGGAGGAAAAGACTGCACCTGCCCCGGATTGGAAGCCGGCGTATGGGCATGCGGAGGAGCCGTCTGCCCCGCATCATAGAAACAGTTCCTTCATTTTTGATATAATTTACAAGATGGGTTCGCTATCAACTCAACCATTCATGACTATCCTCACCGCAAACGATTAAAAGGATAAAATAAAATCCTTCACATAAACATAATATGAAGTTGGAATACTGTAAGTTGGAATACGGATTGAACCTATTGAAAACATCTATTGAAAACACACTTGACAACTTGGCCATTTAGCCACATAATATTTTCGCAAAGTGCAAGAGGTTAATTGTGACTCAATGTTGTGAAAATGTTTTTAAAAAACAGGCACGTATACTAAAAGCGTTGGCTAATGAGTCTCGTCTTATGATTGTTGATAGGTTGTACCGCGGTGAGTGTTCAGTCGGAGAGCTTACCGATTTGGTGGGTTCGGATCGCACTACCGTTTCCAAACACCTAGCAGTTCTTCGCTCTCACGGTATCGTCAACGATCGGCGCGAAGGAAATATTGTTTATTACACGTTGCTTACTCCTTGTGTAATGAATTTTTTCTCGTGCGCAAGCCAAGTTATTGCTGAGAGAGCTTAATGTTTAGCAGATCCTCTTTTTTTGCTGCAAGATTGTCGACGTGGCCACATATGCACACAATTATCGGAAACATAAAATGAAGGAACGTTGGAAACTGACAATAATTCTCGCCGTTTTTGCGATATGTTGGTTTTTGCCTACAGAAAATGAGCGGTTTTGGAGTGCTGTCAAAGAGAGCCTTCTACTAGTTAACTGGTATGCGCAAGAACATGTAATACTCTGCCTCATTCCGGCCTTTTTTATTGCCGGCGCCGTAAGTGTTTTTGTCAGCCAGGGTGCTGTTATGAAGTACTTAGGACCGACAGCAAAGAAAGTCATCGCTTATCCAGTTGCCGCAGTATCAGGTACGATCCTGGCGGTCTGCTCATGTACGGTGTTGCCTCTGTTTGCAAGTATTTACAAACGCGGTGCCGGATTGGGGCCGGCCGCGGCTTTTTTGTACTCCGGTCCGGCGGTAAATGTACTCGCCATAATTCTAACTGCTCGTATTCTGGGCCCTGAGCTCGGTGTTGCAAGGGCTGTGGGAGCGATTTCTTTTGCAGTAGTGATAGGTCTTCTGATGCATGTCATCTTTCGAAAAGAAGAGGCATCAAGACCGGTCGCAGGCCCCGCGGTCATGCCGGACGATGAAAAAGGAAGAGCTTTGTGGAAGGACGGTATCTATTTTGCCGCAATGCTGGGAATTCTTATTTTTGCCAATTGGGGAAATCCGGGCGAAGGCGATACCGGTATTTGGTCTGTAATTTTTTCGGCTAAATGGATATTGACCGGAGTATTCGTAATTGCCTTGATTGCAAGCCTTTTCGCCTGGTTCAAAAAGGACGAACTATCTTCTTGGGTTGATTCGAGTTGGACCTTTGCAAAGCAGATTCTTCCGCTTCTTTTAGGCGGCGTTTTGGTAGCAGGATTGCTGCTCGGCGGACCAGGGGGATCTGATCGCGGTCTAATTCCCAATACATGGATTCAGCAGGCAGTGGGCGGAAATTCTTTTCAAGCTAATTTCTTTGCATCGGTTGTAGGAGCATTTATGTATTTCGCAACACTCACGGAGGTGCCGATTCTCGAAGGACTCTTGAAATCAGGAATGGGACACGGCCCTGCACTGGCTTTGCTTCTAGCAGGACCGGCTTTGTCTTTGCCGAATATGCTCGTTATTCGCAGTGTAATGGGAACAAAAAAAACCGTCGTATTTGTCGGACTCGTAATAGTGCTTTCGACAATTGCAGGAATGACTTACGGCACAATCTTTTAACGGAGGAAAAAAATGAAAGTAAAAGTATTAGGAACAGGTTGTCCCAAATGCAAAAAGCTCTATGCCGAAGCTGAGAATGCTATTAAAGACAGCGGTATTCCTGCCGAACTTGAGAAAGTAGAAAACATTGATGACATTATAAACTACGGTGTAATGATGACGCCCGCATTGGTTATCGACGAAGAAATTAAAGTAAGCGGACGTATTGCTTCTGCAAAGGAAATTGCTGCTTGGTTAAAGGAGAAATCATGACTCTTGCAACAAAGCCGATTTCAGTTATTCTTCTTACGCTTTTTTCTATCGTCTCTATTGCATGCGGTAAATCAGCAGACTCACAAGACAGCTCTGCGAAAAACACACAGGTCTCTACAGGAAATGCCGTAAAAGATGATAATCCTGCTAATGTAAAACCGGACAAAATTGCCGTATACTATTTTCACGGTACACGCCGCTGCCCCACATGTCTAGGAATTCAGAAGGGCATCTCTGACACCATTGAGGATAAGTTCAAACAGGCAATAGAAGCGGGCATGCTGGTTTTCGAGGAGTTCAATACCGAAGATTCCGCCAACAAACACTATGTGGAAAAGTTTAATCTCTCTTTCAGCACGATGATTGTAGCCGCACAAGCCGGGGATAAAATCGTTAAATGGATAAATGCCGATAAAGTGTGGCAGTATGCACATCAACAAGAAGATCTTAAAGCCTATGTCGAAGAAAACGTGAATGCTTACCTAAAGCTGCTAACGGAGTAAATCATGGACTCATTCTTTGTCGCTGCGGGCACAGCTTTGTGGCTGGGAATATTAACGTCTATCAGCCCGTGTCCGTTGGCCACAAATATCGCTGCCGTTTCATATGTGGGCAAGCGCGTCGGAAGTCCGCCGATGGTGCTTCTTTCCGGGCTTCTCTATACATTGGGACGAACGATAAGCTATTTTGCAGTGGCCTTCATTGCGGTAAAAAGCCTTGTTTCGGTTCCGTCGGTTTCTATGTTTTTACAAAGTCGAATGAATCAGTTTTTGGGGCCTATTCTGTTTATTGTGGGGATCTTGCTTCTTGATTTAATTCCATGGCCGTGGGTAGGAGGCGGCAAAGGTTTTTCTTCCAAGCTTCAGGCAAAAATAGACAAGCTGGGAGTATTAGGTGCCGGTCTCTTGGGACTGCTTTTTGCGTTGACCTTTTGCCCCTTATCCGCAGCCCTTTTTTTCGGAAGTCTAGTACCGCTGGCACTAAAATATGAGTCAAGCATTCTACTGCCGAGCCTTTACGGAATAGGAACCGCTCTGCCGGTGGTGATTTTTTCCGTAGTCATAGCCTTTGCCGCCAATCGAGTTTCAAGAGCATTTAACGCACTCACAAAAATAGAACCGTGGATGAGGCGAATTACAGCAGTAATCTTTATCTTAGTCGGCGGATATTTTTGCTTTACATACCTCTTTTAATCGTAGCTTCTAAGGTTCAAGAACCGTTCGAACACACCGAACACGGGCAAAGCCTGTGTGTAACGTCGGTTCGACCCATCCG
>CAYWLQ010000155.1:0-13668 GCA_964458775.1 uncultured Myxococcales bacterium
TCTCGCCAAAGCGCGAAGCGCGACGGCGGACCCCGCAGGATGGGCAGGTCTCTATTTGAATTTGAAAAACGCGGGCCAAAAGAGCGGCAAAAGACAGACGGTATTTGAACGAAGCTGGGCTTTCGTTGTCGGAGCTTTGCTCGTTGTCGCTTGTCTTAGGGGACGGAACAATTTTGTCTCTGTGCTTGGCATTCGGTGCAAGCGTACACCTAACCGCCCACATGGATCGCAGTGCAAGCGTACACCTAACCGCCCACATGGATCGCACCGAAATCATTTTGTAAATCGTACGTAATTGGATCCGCGTTGGGGAAACCTTGATCGGCGGAACCTTGATCGGTGTGCCTTCAGCACGCAATCGTCTTTTTGTTCCGGTTCCTGAGAATAAATCCCCAGGCTTTATTCTTTCACCGCTTTGCGGTGATTCTCATAACTACTAGAGCCATTTTGATAATATTGGGGACCGCATGCGATTACTGCGAAAATGTAGCATCGGTTGAATAACCTTCTTGAGATGAACAACTTACTGTTATTTGGTAATGTTTGTTATATTCTTCAATATAAAAATTATTAAGAAAAATAGGTTTTGACGATGAATGATATTGCAAGTATATTTTATAACATACGGGCAAAGGAGGTGTAAAATGCCCCAATTATCCCTTTATATTGATGGAGCTACACTTAAGAAGCTTGAGAAAGCTGCAAAAATAGAGCAGCTCTCGGTTTCCCGTTTCGCAGTTAAGAAATTGAACGAAGTCTTAAATGCAACTTGGCCGGAGCATTACTGCGAATTGTTCGGTTCTATTAAAGATGAGTCTTTCAGTGTTTCGAAATCTAACTCTTTTACTGATGACATTGCAAGAGAGCTACTGTGAAATACTACCTGGATACAAATATCTGCATCTATTTTTTAAACGGCTCAAGTGAGAAACTCAGAGATAGATTGCTTTCTGAAAGTCCTCGAAACATATGTATTCCATCCATCGTTAAAGCTGAATTACTGTACGGCGCGGAAAAGAGTCAAAGGCGTATCGAAAATCTAGAACGAGTTCATCAGTTTTTATTTCCTTTGCAAATTGCGGGATTCAACGATGAAGCAGCTGTTACATACGGAACAATGAGGGCTTCGCTTGAAAAATCAGGTACTGTTATCGGTCCTAACGATCTGGTTATCGCAGCAGTTGTTAAGACCGCTGATGGTGTACTTGTTACCAACAATACAGTCGAATTCAGCCGGGTTGTTAATCTGAAATTAGAAAACTGGACCTAGTGCCTCGTCAAGCCTACAATGGAATTTTCAATTACCTAACCGAGAGGATCAAGTAACTCAAATCCGGTTTTTTCGTCTTTTAATCTCTTTGCAGAAGTTCCGGTTAGTTCGGTAATTATTACCTCCATAACATGCCAAACCTTAACCCCTTTGCGAACACAACCGGTTCTGGTTTTTCCTTTTCGTCCGCACGCCAAATGCATATGCAAAATAGGTTTTCCCGATGCATTTAAAAAAATAGTGCCCACCCCCGTAACTTCGTGAGCCCCTGTAAGACAGTATTCCATAGGAACAACGGCATCACTTCTGGTAACTTCGGGGCCGACCACCAAAACACTTCCGGTGTCCGCCCCTCCGAACGCTGTAACCGAAGCAGCCTTTATACTGTGTTCTTGGGCAAAATTCTCAAGTTGTTCATGAAGAATTTCTCCGTCTTCAAGCCTAATGACAAAAGTTCTTCCTATTTGAGCTGTGCTGTATTTCATATTATCTTTTTTATCCTCATCCTGTTGTTTGCTTATTTCAACGTAGCACTATTGGTATTCTTTATCGATTAATAAACGCGAAGTCATTGATACAGCTAAAAGTCCGCCATCTTCGGCAATATATTCTTTCATTTCCTGACAAAATTGAGATTTATTATGGTAGGTTTCTAACCATAAAGAAAGAGTATCCGGCATTAGTCCATGCTGCCACATTATTCCGGCCATTGCAAGACGTGTCCTTTTTCTATAGTTAACTTTATGTTTAGGGCTGGATTTGTCCGCAGCCTGCCATATCATTTTGGGCAGCCTGCTAAGAATGTATATCAGGAATACGCTTAATATCGGAATTAGAATTGGAGAATCTTTCATCACAGCATAGCTAAAAATTACCACGTAGAATGCCACTGTAATCCGAAGAAAAATGCTAAAAATAAGTCGAAAAGATGTGCGAATACCCCATCCGGCCCACCTGCTTTGTCTAATTAAAGTTGACAAACTCTTTGCTGCAGCTTCCGAAACCGTTTTGTCATTAAAACTTTTAAAACGGAGATTCGTTCGCCATGATGCTTTTTCGAATGCTTTTAAACAGTACATTTGTAGATGAGGGTCAACGGCTTCTAGACGTTCGACAAATTCGAGAAATGCCTTGAGATTATTTTCGACATAACAGCGCAAGTCCTTCAGAATCTCTTTTGCTGTGTTGTCGTCGACTTCTTGAAAAGCGGCAAGAAATCGTTTTATTTCGACTGGCGGATTGTCCAGCAGTTTCCATGTGCGAGCCGCCAGCCTAGATTCCATATGCTTTTCTTCATCTTCTCCAAAAGAAAAGGTATATCCGAACTGTTTGTTTATTCGTTCAGCATCATCAATGTGCGTCCAGTACAACACGTCCAAAACGTTTGTCAGAGCTTCTCCAATTTGTTTGTCTACAACAGCTTGTTTGATCACTTCTTCATTTTGAAAAAAATTTTGTACTGTTTGAATTTTCCCGTTGATACACATCCAAACAAGCTCTTGTCGAAGGATTTCTCCGACTTTCCAAGAACCTGAACACTGCTTATACTTTATTTCCCGTTTGTCATAATCTTCATTCGAGTTGCTAACACTTTTCAGCAAGCATTCAATAATAATGTTGAGATTGTCTTCTTCAAAAAAATCAGCTGTGCCGTCATCTTTATTATGGCTTCTTTGTTTTTCTAACGGTGTTGCAGTTTCGAACCAAAAAGAGCTTGGCGTGTCGTTAGAAGATTTGTCGGTTCGAGTTTTTACAGTATTAGATTTTACAGTAGCGATTGCGCTCTGAGATATCGGTACGCGGCCTGTGTTTGAATCAAATAGGTTCACGGTTTTAATAGCTTCTTCGTAGGCTTTTCGAATTCTCTGAAATTCAATAGGCGCTTTTTCCGGTTTGTAGAGTTTTATAAGCTTGGTATAAGCGGCTTTAATCGTTACGGCATTATCGGTATTGGTAACTCCCAATAGTTTAAACGGATCATCAGTATGAGGAAGCCGCAAATGCTCTGTCATTTACCAGCGTTCTCCATTGTCAAAGTCGACACACAGTTCAAGAAGAATGTTGTACAATTCTTCAATTTCATTTTCTGTACCGAAAGCGAGTAGCTGTTCAAATCTTTGCAGCACAATGCCAAGCCTTTCTCTATCTTGTTCAGAAAGGTCCTTCCAAAGCAATTCAGCACGGGTAACTAAATCGCGGTATCTTGGGCGATCTTGTTTTCTTCTTTTAAATACGCTCATTCGGGCACGTGCTTCTTCGAGTTCCCTGTCGGATAAAGAATTATCTTTGTTTCGTAGAAAAATTTTTGAAAAGCGTTTTTCTGTTCCTACAACTATTGCTTCTACTTCAAGAAGACCGTTGAGATCATATGTGAACGTTACTTCAACAGTCTGACGGGGTGTTCCCGGCGGAATTCCCGAAACGACGAGAGTTCCTAGATGAGTGTTGTCTTTAACCCTCAGGGATTCGCCCTCATATACCTCAAGGTTCATCTGCGTCTGCTCTGTAGAAATTGTTCGGTATTCCTCTGTGCGAGAGGTTGGTACAACAGTATTGCGGTGGATAATCGGCGAGAAATACCCTTCAACATGTTTTCTTCCGATACTGCGTGAGGTGTCGATACCTAGGCTGTGGGAACAGATATCCGTTACAACAATATCTGTTAGGGAGGCTTGTTCTTCATAGAGGCCTGCCTGAATAGCTGCACCGCGAACTACCAATAGATCCGGTTCGGGATCAATAAGCGGTTGGCGATTAAATAATTGTTTTGCTGTTTGTTGAACAATCGGCATTTTAGTAGCACCGCCAACTAGAATAATCTCGTCCAAATCATCGGCTTGAATACGAGCTCCCCTTAAAGCTGAGTAACAAGGTTCAAGCAATTGAGACAATAAAGGAGCATATGCTTTGTTCGCCTCTTCTGCTGAAACTTCAATTCGAATTTCGTTTCTGTTTACAAAAGAAAAATCATTTAAGGTAACCTCTGATCTTTCCCATCGAGAAAGACTGCGCTTCAGCAACTCGGCATTTCTGTGCAATGCTATGCGCTCTTCAACACTGAGTTGTTCCGGGTTTATCTCCAACCCTGCCTTTTTCAAAATAAGACAGGACAACGCATGCGTGAAGTCTTCACCCCCTAGCTGACTGATCCCGGCTACGCTTTTAACTTCAAGTACACCGTCAAAAAGCTCCATGACGCAAACATCAAAAGTTCCGCCCCCTAGATCAAAAACGAGAAAAGTAGAGTGGTCTTTAGCTCGATGTAATCCATAAGCTATAGCAGCGGCGGTCGGTTCGTTAAGAACTCTCTTTGTAATAAATCCGGCAAGCTCGGCAGCTTGCTTTGTTGCAAAACGCTGAGCATCATTGAAGTAGGCCGGCACAGTCACAACACATTGCAGAGGCGGTTCACCAAATACCCCCGCAGCATTTTGTCGAAGAGCATCAAGTACATAAGCGGACAGCTCAATTGAGGAATAATCAACACTTCTAATCATAATTTTTCGGTCAGTACCGATGTTTCGTTTAAAATTAAAAGCGGCTGATGCAGGAGAAAGAGCCAATATATCTCTTGCGGTTCGTCCCACTGTCATCAATTGTGTTTTGGAATCAATTGCAACAGCAGAAGGCGTCATTATTTCTCCGAGATCGTTTTTGATTAACTCAGGAACAGTTCCGTTGAAATAGGCAACACTGCTGAAAGTTGTTCCCAAATCAATACCCACAATCGGAAGCGTTTTCTCTGACAACATAGACACCTCATGTAAACATAAAAGAACAAACAAAGCAGTTTGTCTTGTCGATTGAACTGTTCGGTTTACAAATCAGCATAAACAATACGATCAATTCAAGATCACAATTCTGCCGGTAATTGTCAACAAAAGGAATCAGATACTTACTATAGCCAAACAATAGATCCGGAGAGGAAGGTTAGTCATATCGAGTACTGGTGAATTGCAGCAGCCGTGTACATGAAGCCGGTAATCGGTGCGACTGAAAACAGCAATTTTGTAGTTATCGATACTTTTCCTAGTATTTGTCCGATTATCTTTTACAATATAAAAAAGTGTTTAAATGAAAGGGGAGCTGTCAATGAAGTGTAATTCATGTTTTTTAATCAACATAATTATGGCGATAGGTGTTTTGAATTTATTATATTGCGGTTGTGATTCTTACAAAGCAGACCCTGATTTGCAGGATTCCGCAGAATTAAAAAGCCCTCAAAGTCCTGTAGAGATTATTGTCATCAATAAGAGCAGTCGTCCGTTATATGATCCGTTCATTTCGAAAATAGTCGACAGTACGGGTAAAAAGTTTAGTATCTATGGGGAATTCTGTTTAGATTACTGTGACCCGTCATGCCAAGAAGAAGATTTCTATGGTATGAATTGCGATCCGGATGATCCCTATTTTTCTAGATTATCCACGAACGAGCATGACATAACCGAATGGGACGGATTCTTTAAGGTCAAAGAGAAAGACTACTGCTCCAATGACATTGCTTGTATTAGAAAGCAAGCTCCGTTAGAAGGTATTTATACCCTGGAAATAACAGTCAGCTATGATCTGATTTGTCCCGGAGGATGCATTCCCAATACTTATTATGGATTTGGTATTAATGAATATCGTGTAACCAAAAATAAGACCTTGAAACTAAGCATGGCAATATCAATCCCACTAACCAAACCGGTGTTGTTTCATGTTTTCGACAGTGACCTTAAGACATCAGACTGTGAAATAGACTATGAATCCTGTGAGGATTGTAGAGGCTGCGCTGCTCTTACCGAATGCCTGCCGCAATGGGATGCCTGTTTTTTGGGCGGACCTGATTCAGAGTGTTCGCAACTGGTACATTGTCAGACATACACCTGCAATGGTTTGTCTGAACAAGAAAAGCTTACCTGCATCGAGAACTGCAAGCTGAGGCTTCCGCACGGCTTAGAACTATGGAACGCTTACGAACAGTGTTTATATTGCGACAGTTGTCCGGAGACCTGTGCCTCTGAAGCCGGAGAACGCTGCGATCCGAGTTAGAAGTTTCTTATAAGTTTGTCTCTATAGCTGGATCGACATCAGCGGGCTGAAGTTTATTTTGCATGTATTCGTCAATGACTCTTTGAATATTGGAGTCTTTAAGCACCACTGATATTTCTATTCGCCTGTTCTGCTCGTAGGCGGCTTCGTTTTTTTCTGTGCTTACCGGTCTAAATTTTGAGTATGCGCCTGCTGCGAAATAGCTTCCGTAATACTGACCTAAGGATTTTTCGGCATCGAACATATGGTTTAAAACTGCGTTGGCTCTTTTGGCAGAGAGCTCTCGGTTATACTGCACAGAGCCTCTCTCGTCGGTATGTCCCTGCACTAGAATAACATCGATATTGTCGACTACATTTTTGTCTTTAAGTAAATTCGCAAAGGCTTTTGAAAGAGTCTTGAGCAGGGCCTTGCCTTCTTTTTTTATGTTGTGCGAATTATAGTCAAACACCAAACTCTCGTTGATTACAATATTGCCGTTGTCAGCTATGGTAACCGGCGGAGTGTCAGAAGAAACTCTATCTCCCAATTCTGCTTCCAGTGAGCTTTTTACCTTTTTGAGCACTTCAACTCTCAACACGGCTATTCCCTGTAGCCTGGATCGGAGATTGCCCAGTTCAAGGTTGCTCTCTGCTATGATCTGTTGTTGCTCGGTAACCTTTTCTTCGGACAGTTTTAGCTGTACCTGGCCGGCTTCTATTTCGGCCATGGTTCTTTTCATGTCATCTTCTAAAAGCTGAAGCTTTCTTTGCGATCGACTTATTTCGAGTTCTGAGCTGTTGAGACTTGCGATGGTATCTTCGAGTTTTGATTTTATATATTGCAGATTCTTTCCGCTGATAAGGTTTTGCAAATAGGCCAGCAGGACCAGCACAAACAGTATTAGCGCTATGGTTGAGGTAAGGTCAGTAAACGCAGGCCAGAAGTTTTCGGAAGAATCTTCACCTGTCAACATGGAGCGACGTTTTCTCATTGTCTTCTCCTATCTCGTTCTTTCCGACTTTAACTGTGCAACCTGGTTTTTTAAGGTCTCGCTTAAATCGGCAAAACCCAAACTCATTCGTTGCACATTGTCTTTTAAGTGGAGATTAAACTCCTGAAAGTCTCTGGTGTTCTTGGCAAAGCCGGCCAGAGCCGATTCAAAAGAAACAACGGTCTGTTGAAATTTAAGAACAGAATTTCCTAAGCTTTCTATTGCCGCAATTGTCCTCGCATCAGAGGACAGTTTTGCACCGGCCGAAGATCCGCCGCTTTTTTCCAGGTATCTTTGGCGGAGCTCATCCAGATAAACTTCTAATTGCAGCATTACCCCTGATCGTTTTTCGGGCAAATTTGCAAAAACATTGAGCAGCGTTACCGCAATAGCGCCTACAATACCGAAAAGCGACGTGGAAAATGCAACCGACATGCCGGACAAAGCTCCTGCCAGTCCTGTCGTAAGCGCCTGGGTAATCTCAACTACTTCAGAAACATTTCCTGTAATTAGGCTTACCAGTTTGCCGATAGACAATGTCAAACCGTAGAAGGTGCCCACTAGACCCAAAATTATAAGAAGCCCCGAAGCTGATTTTAAAAATCGTTCCGCAGTAAAGGCGCCTTTTAACTCGCGCTTAAAATGATGTTCTATCAAAGCTTGGGTATTTATCTCTTCTGATGACTTTCTCAAACCGTCTTCGGTGTCCCTGATAATTTTGTTCAACACCGTTTGACGAAACGATCCGCCGCCCGATGCCGCACCTGTTCTAAGATCGTCTGACAAATCAGAGTAAAGCCGCCTTGTAACCTGATTTACAATCGCGGCTGCAATAAAAGTTACGATGATTACCGCAATAATAATGTATCCGCTAATATCTATTAATGACAAACTGTTGAAAAAATCACCTGACATATTGCACCTCCTCGTGAACTGTTTCTAATACGCACATCATGTACTTGCTCTTCCCGATATAATTTCTTGCCGACAAACTCCGATGAAGATCGGCTTTAACGTTAAACATACCCAAAGCCTACTCGAATATGTATTTTTTTGCCTTTTTCTGTTGATGAGACAAAAAGACAGTTATTTTTTCTTGGGGGTTTGACCTTCGATAATTACTAGAGTACCTGGATTTTTTTCGGTCGCGAGAACACCGTGCCAGTTTTCCGGAAGTTTAGGCTCGGTCCAATTAAACAGCCATCTTGCATCTGCAGGAGAAAGATTGATGCATCCGTGGCTTCGCGGAGTACCGAAAGAGGAATGCCAGAATGCTCCGTGGAGAGCGACATTGAGGTGCAGATATTGGACCCACGGAACATCTTCTACTGAATATGTCTCATCATCACCTACTGAACCGGTCATATCGTCGGTCAAATGCTTAAAAGAAATTCTAAATTTGCCCTTTGGCGTTACCATTGCGTCGCTTTCGGCGCGGCCGGTGGATACCAATGTGGCATATACGGGCATTGCTCCTTCATAGGCGACAATGGTTTGACGAGATAAATCAATTCTGATCCACTTTTCTTTATCTTTGAGTTCGCTCGGAGGTTGAGCTAAAGGAAAAAACTCCACCTGCGAATCCTTAAGCCACCGTTCTCGTTCAACTTTGTAGTACTGTGTCTTCCCTGCTTCTCTGATCTCGTATACGTGATAAGAATTAAGTCTCTCTACCGGGCCTGCACCTACAAATCTATCTTTTCTCAGTTGAAAAAAGTTGGCTCTTCGATCTGTAACAATTAAGGCAGGAAGAGGAGTTTCGCCGGTAACAGGATAGCCTTTAAACTCGGGCGGTTTGACCAAATGTACCGCTTCCCCCGGTACGTAGTTGCCTTTCATTGTTTTGTAATAGTATTTTCTAGTAACATCATCAAACAGTCGTTCACCCACTGATACCCAAAATCCTCGAGACATTAAATGCGATACGGCTTTGAATTTCTTTTTTGTATATTTGTGATAATCAACCCCGATTGTTTCAGTCGGGTCATGAGGAATTATTTCTAGTTCAGTCGGCACTCCTGCATCTGCGATTAACGGCACCGCGTTTTCATCCGGAACGTTTTCATCCGGAACAGGAGGTGTCCACAATTCTTCCGGTTTTGGAAGTCTTTTATACGAAGGAGTCCAATCTTTTCGAACAAATCCGTGTCGATATGGGTCCAGTTCATCAAAATTGCCTTCCGGAGGTGCATTTCTGAGAAATCGCGGCTTCTCACCCACCAGCATTCCTCGTCCCTGACATACAAATCCTCCTGTAGGGACTTGATACCACCCTCCAGGGCAGCTTTTCGATGCATACTTCGGATCCCCCAGCCGAATTCGCTGTCCCTTTCGCATATATCCTAGTCGAGGTGAATCCATGTCAGGCTTCTCAAATACATTAACACGTTCAAATCCTGCTCTGCCGTACAAATTAAACTCAGTAACTTCAGAAGGCGTTGCATTGAAGACAGCATTAGGGACGCCTGCGTCAGACTCTATGTAAACAGCAGTATCCGCCAAAGTCGGAGCAGGAAGGTTTGAAGAGGCTTTGGCTGTTTCAATTGAGGTTTCCGCATCTTGGCATGGAGGACACTCCTTGCAGTTGACATTGCCGAAACCGACCAAAAATAAACAAAAAATCAAGTAAAATCGTAACATCGTTTGTTTTGATAACAAAGTGTAAGGTTTGGTTCAACTGAAACCGGAACAGTATTTCCTTCTTTAACAAAATAATTGTATATCGGATTGTCGACTGATAGTGTTCGCGTCGTATTAATTGAGGAGGATATAAATTGATTGATAAAAAGCTATTTTGTTTCTTGCCGGCATTGGTTGTTATAATCACCGGATTTTCAATATCGGCCCAAACCCAAGATCAGCCGCAAACAAAGCCGACTGAGAAGGTTGAAGACAAAGGCATCGGCGTTGAAAGTGATGACGATGAGGAAGTAGAAGCCGAGTCGCCAAACGATGACTCTGATGCTGTTACCGATGAAGAAGATGACAATGATGAGGTACAATCTGAAAAAATGCAGCTTACTCCTCCTCGTTCTTTTGAGTTGGATATGAATGCATTGGGTCAAATGGATCCAGAAAAAGAACTGTCCGACAACAGCAAACCGGAAAAGGCAGACTCCAAGCCATTGGACAGGGACTGGACTGAACGGGCCATGGATATCCTGGAGCTTCACGGATATTTTAGAGTCAGACCCGAACTTTACCATAAATTCAATATTCGAAACGATGATGCTGTCTATAACCAGACGATGGCTCAACGCATCGGCTCAAACAGTTATAAAAACAATACCTTGGCCGGTGCAAACATGAGATTTAGATTGGAGCCCACTCTCAACATCAGTGAGGATATTAGAATTAAGTCTCAGATGGATTTCTTGGACAACGTCATGATGGGTTCGACGCCGCGATACTGGCAAGGGTATGTGGGCAGCGGTTTTGAGAACAATCCCCAAACCATTGATATGGGGCGTGTTCAAGGATGGGACATGGGACCGCCTGATTCCTCGCAAATGCTTGTGGTAAGACGTGTGTGGGGTGAGGTTAAAACACCCTTCGGTCATTTGCGATTTGGAAGAATGGGTGATGATTTCGGACTGGGCATGCTGCATAATTCGGGAAACAGCCTTCAGGGTGATTTCGGCGACAGCGTTGACCGCATTTTGTTTGCTGCAAAGATCAACGATTGGTTGATTATGCCGGCTTTTGATTTTCCCAATGAAGGAATGTCCTCATCAGATGCTTCCGGAAGACCTTTTGATGTCAGTCAACTAGATGACTCTTATCGTATTCTCGGTGTATTCGGCTACATCCACAATGAACAAGACCAACTGGCTATGTTGAGGCGCGGTGATTGGCTTATAAATACTGCATTGCGCTTTTCTTATCAGTGGCAGGTTATGTCTTTCGAAAATGATACTCAATCGACCGGAATATATAATCCCGATTCGGATCCAGTCGGCGGAGGGGAAACCCCATATAGTTTTTACAAGAGGGAAATGTGGCAAATTACGCCTAATTTCTGGTTGCAGTTTTTATCCGGAACATTTCATCTAGAAATGGAAGCAGCTATGATATTCGGAAAAATCGGCAATCCGGACAGAGCGGTTAGCGACGAGATAAACCCTCTTACTCTGTTGCAGTGGGGGATGGTGCTTCAGATCGATTACGGCCTTCTTGCTGATGCTCTTCGTCTCGGTTTGGAATTCGGCTACGCTCAAGGTGATAAAGATGTCGACGGACTCAGGGCTCCCTCAACGTTTGACCAAACGAATCCGGAAAATACTAAATTCACCGCTTTTTCGTTTAATCCGGCCTACGACATGGACCTCATTCTACATAAGCATATTTTGGGGTCGGTATCTCAAAACATGTATCTCAAAGCATGGGTTAATTATGATTTCTTTAAAAATCCCATGGGCAGAAACCTATCAATCAGAGCAGATGTAATCTACTCAAGGGCTATTTTTGAAGAGTCGACAATAGGCAAAAGTTCTACAAACCTAGGAGTAGAACTAAATGCTCAAGTATTGTATCGCTCTCAGGACAGATTCTATGCCGGACTGGCCTACGGTGTATTGTTTCCGCTCGGAGCCTTTAAAGGCGACCCGGACGATGTTGACGGTCTTGCCTATGGAAGCGATACTGACCTAACAATTCCCCAAACTGTGCAAACTATTCTCGGTATAACGTTTTAATCGACAGAATTTTTAGAGAAAGATGGATCTCTTCTGTCAAAGAGTATGATTCTCTCTTTTCAGAAAAGCTGATTATTGAATTCTGCATAGAATTGTTTTTTTAATTGATCGATGCTTTTATTATCTATACCCTTATAAATTGAAATAATTAAAAGAGGGAAATTATATGTTTCGTTTATATTCTTACTTTTTATTTATTGTTTCCTCAAATGTTGTAATTTTAGGATGCATAGAAGCCTTGCCGTTGAAAAACAATTCAAACGAAGATTCAAGCAGCGGTTCTGATGCTGACTCCGATGCTGATACAGACTCCGATGCTGATACTGACTCAGACGCAGATGCCGATAATGATGCTGATGGGGACTCTGATACTGACTCAGATTCAGATGCCGATATGGATGCTGATACTGATGCTGATACTGACGCCGATATGGATGCTGATGCTGACGCCGATATGGATGCCGATGCTGATACCGACAACAATGGGCAAATTCCGATTGAACACAGAGAAGATCCTATGGACTGTATAAACACTCAAACCGGTCATTGTGCTTCGGATTCCGATTGCGAAGAAAATATGGTTTGCATGTGTTATGAACATGGATACAACTGGTGCACCGCTGGAGGTAATTGTCGAACAGATTCGGATTGTACAGGAACAGGGATGAACGGATATTGTTCGCCGACATTCGGCAGCTGCGGAGCATATGGAGGTTATCTCGGATACTACTGCCATACCCAACAAGATGAATGTATAAATGATTCAGATTGTCCATATGATCTTGAAAACGGCAATGGTCGCGGCGGCTACTGCGCTTACAACCAGACGGCGGGAAAATGGACATGCAGTTACACTTTTTGTGTGGGTTAGTTCTTTTTTCAGGTCTTTCATGTTTCGGCGGAAAGCCGGACGTTACAGTTTCTAATGAAGACAAGAATAAAAAATTGGTTTTTTCCAATGAGGTCTTTTCCTATTTAGATGATCCTTTTTTTAGAAGAGAGGCATTAGAAGCATCGCTGACCAATCCTCTCAATCAATACTCTCAACTTCGATTAAAAAAATACAACGAAGAAAATTGGGGTTCACTTGAAGTCTTCAATCCGCGTATTCGAAAAGTTGTACCTTCGGATATTGGGGGATCCGTTCCGCAACCGGATTTTACCTGGCAATCACTTGATATTAAAGAAGCGTTAAATGAGAGAAGCCTAATGGAATTGGGGCTTTTGGCGTTCACTACCTATCCCGCACAATTGGAGCCTTCCTTCTCATCTGTTATCAAAGAAGGAACCAAGTTGTCTGAATTCGGACTTTGGCAAACCGATGACTGGGTAGGCGGACTGTTATGGGTGGAATTGAAAGGCGGTGTTATTCCCGCATTATCTTGTGCAACGTGCCATGCATCTGTCGATTCAAATGGAGAAATTGCTTACGGGCTGCCAAACTATTCATTTGATCTCGGTGCTGTATTGGATAGTACCCATCAGATCAAAGTCGGCAACAGCCGATGGGGAAAAGGTCGTGTTGACATCTCCGGTGACGGTATTGTAAATCCAACAGTTATCGCGGATCTACGAGCGGTCTACTATCAAACCCATTTGCAACGAGCAGCTACAATCAGGAACAGTCTAACAGCATTAGCCATACGGTTGGAAACAAACTGCATTCTAATGACCGGAGGAGCTATGCGACCTCCAAG
>CAYWLQ010000156.1:0-13399 GCA_964458775.1 uncultured Myxococcales bacterium
ATTCGCATTTTACAATAATATCAATTTGATCCCTTTGGGTATGATCGATCATGGGTGTATGATCGATCATGGGTTCCGTTTTTTTCAGCCATTTTCAGTCAGATTGTTTCACCTTGCAGTTAGCTTGCAGTTCGCTAGGAGATATGCCAGAGTATTTGTCGTAACAACCGGATATCGATGTAAACAACCATCGTTGTCTGCATAGCAAGGGAGATAAAATGGGATCTATCGACCGAGAAGTTCGTGAAAGACAAAAAGAAGTAGCAGTGGCTGTAGTCGAAAAGAGAGTTGCAGAACTTAAAGCAGCAGGTGTTGATGAAAAAAAATTAGAAAAAGATATTCATCTGCGTCACGCTAAAGCAAACTTGCGAAAAGCATTGAATCGAATAAGGGCTATTGATGCTCGCGCAGAGATTGCGGTTCGAGCAGCGCAACAAAAAGCTGAAGAAAAAAATAACGACAAAACCGCCAAAGCTTCGAAAGCTGAGACAGAATCCAAAACTCAAGACAAAAAAGGCAAAGACAAAAAGGCATAGTACTTTTATCAAAATAAAACAGATGCGTAGTCGAATAACACTATCTTTTTAGAACAGCGACTATCTATAAAAACTTACTTTTTCAGTACTCCAAATCGCTTAGCATCTTTAAAGAAAGGACTTTTTTTACATATAAAGTATGTGGGATACAAGCTCGAATGGATTGTTGGTTCTCAAAAAGCGTAGGTGATCCGCGTACAACCCATCCAAATACTAAGCATAAACAGCTGTTCCGTCTCCGTCATTTCGGTAGTGATGACCGCCGCGTTCGTTTCGCTCATCTGTAAGTCTTACGGAGACCACTTTGGATATTCCCGGTTCCTCCATGGTAATTCCATAGAGCGTGTCGCTCTTTTCCATTGTAACTTTGGAGTGTGTAATAAAAATAAACTGTGACCGGTCCGTCATTTGGTGCACCATATCTACAAAACGATTGATGTTGGCTTCGTCCAGTGGAGCGTCAACCTCGTCGAGAATACAAAACGGGCTGGGTCTGTGTAGAAAAATTGCGAATACCAAACTAACAGCAGTAAGTGCTTTTTCACCTCCGCTAAGAAGTTCATTGCTGCCCAATTTCTTACCCGGAGGTTGAGCAATAATATTAACACCGGTGGCCAAAAGATCATCAGGATCGGACAGCTCAAGATGAGCATGTCCTCCCATAAATAGCTTTGGAAATATTTGCTGAAATCTTTCATTGATGTCATCAAAGGATTCTTTAAATCTTCGTTTTGAATCCCTGTCCATTTTGGCAATAGCTTTTTCCAAATCAGCGAGAGCATTTTCGAGATCCGCCTTCTGAGCCGACAGTTGTTGAAATTCTTCGTTTTCTTTTTCAAATTCCTCAATGGCCGAAAGGTTAATGGGCCCCATTCGGTCAATGAGCTTTTTGAGTTCTTCAATTCTGGAGCGTATATCTTCTCCCGGAATATCCCTCATGTGATAGTCACAAAGAACACGCAGTAGATTTACATCGTTGCGTTCGGCTACCTGATTGAGCAGGTGGTCTATTGCCAAGACTGATTTTTGCTCTTCCATTTCGAAATGTGCAACCTCTTTGGAAATGGTGTCTATTTCTGTCCGTTCAAGTTTAATTCTTGCTTCAGCCTCCGCTACTCTAGCAGTTGCTTCATCTAAGGCAATTCTTCGTTCTGTAATTGCAGTACGAATCAATTCTGATTGATCAACTTTTTCGGCTGATTGCTCTCGTTTAAGCATTATCGCACCTGCCGCCCTCCCTACAGCAAAGGAAGCGGCTCTTCTTCTGTCATCGGCCATTGCAGTTCGTTCATCGAGATCTTTGGCAGCATACTGAAGTTGATCTTTTCTTTTAACGGCACTCTCCAACATTTGGTCAAGGGATGCCTTTTTTACCCTTATGTCGGCAACTTGAGCGTTAAGACGGTCTGTTTCTCTTCGACATACATCGATTTCATAAGCTCTGGCGTGTAACTCCTGCTCAATGGATTCTATTCTTTGACGTGCAGAACTTGCCTCTTGCTCCGACCTGGCCTTATCAGAACGTGCCTGTACCAGCATTTCGGTCTGATGTGCAATGTCACGCTCCATAGCTTCTTGACGCCTTATAATCGCCGCTAAGTCTTCCGTTGTTCGAGAGGTATCTTTTTTTATCTCTGCAAGAGCTATTTCTTCTGACTGGGCCATAGTACGAGCGGTTTCTCCGGCAGTCAGTCGAGCAGAAAGTTCAGTCTTAAGATAATGCAACCGCTGCTCCATCGAACTATGACGAGCAGTTAAAGTAGCAACCTCTTCTTCCAACGCACGAATTTCTCTCTTTTGTCCCAAAAGCGCAGCGCCGGCTGTCTTTGCCCTACCTCCGCGCATTATACCTCCGGCCTCCAAAAGTTGACCGTCAAGGGTTACAAAGGAGTATAGACCTTTAAATTGAGAAAAGAGACCTTCAGCGAGTTCCAAAGAAGACACAATATAAATGTTTCTTAATAGGCTCTTAACAAAAACAATGATGTTGTCGTCACATTGAACAAAGTCAGATAAAGAGCCTAATATATCAGGATGAGACAAAGGTTCCGCAGCAGAGTTTTCTAGACTGTCATGTCCAGGAGAAGCCACCGCCACTCGTCCCATGTCGCGAGACTTGAGCATATCCAAAATTTCCAAACCGTATCGGCGATCTGATACCAAAAGAGTTTGGAGTCTATCCCCAAGAGCAGCAGCTACAGCCTGTTCATATTGCTCATTGCTTCTTATTTCATCAACAAGAAGACCGTCCACTATGTTTTTGCCCTCTTTTTCGAGCATTAACATAGCATCTCTAACCGAGCTGTCATGGCCTTTCATTCCGTCCATTACTTCTTCAAGAGAAGATTTTCTGGATTTTTTTGCCTGCAAGTTATCCCTAACCTGTCTCAGTTCGGTTTCACACAGTTCGACTTCCTCTTTTACTTGCTCGTGCGCCGCTTTTTCCATTTCAGCAGTTCTTTTAGCTTCTTCGAGACGAGCAATAACTTCTGCTGTACGTGCCGCAAGCCCCGAAGACTTTTCCTTCAGTTCTTCGGCTTCTTTTAGCAGTGCATCTCTATCTTCTTGAATTCTGTCCAGTCTTGCTTCGATTTCCTCTATTCTTCTTGTAAGATTTGATACAGCCATGTCAGAAGCAGCCAACAAGGATTTTGAACGGCTGACTTCGTCGCGTTTAACATCATGTTCTTCAGCAAGTTCGGACAGTCTTGCTTTGGCCTCGTCATATTCTTGAGAAAGCTCAATAAATTTCTTTCCGGCTGCTTCCAAATCGGATTCAACGCGCTCTATTTGCTCAGTTAATAGATTTCTTTCGTCTTCTATTTGCTGTCCCTGACGATCTGCCGACGAGAGCTGCTCCATAGCTGATTGAGCTTCGCGTTGATACCTTCTTATTTCCTCTAAAAGGTGCCTAACCTCAGTTTCTGCAACCCTCAATTCATTGTCTATTTCATATCCTCGAACTGTTTCCTTATCCAAGAGTGAGCGGGCTTCCTGCTCTGCGAGTTTAACGCTCTGTATGCGTGCTTCAGATGCGGTTAATGTACTTTTAGCTGTTTCTAAAAGTAGGTTTTTCTCTTCGAGCTGAGCATTAAGCGAGGTTGTTTCTGCTCTCAATCTAAGATATTTGTGAGCGGCCGCGTGCAATTCCAGGTCAGTTTGTTCTGCTCGGTATTTTTTGTAGCGTTCAGCCTTTTTCGCCTGTTGATTGAGCTTGGCTAAGTTGCGCTCTTTTTCGGCAGTAACATCAGATACCCGCAATAGATTTTGTCGGGTCTGGTCCATTTTTCTCTCTGAGATTTTTCTGGCAGTTTTATACTTTGTTATTCCGGCTGCCTCTTCAATCATATAGCGACGGTCTTCGGCTCTAGCGCTTACAATAAGACCGATACGCCCTTGTTCGATTATGGAGTATGCCCTGGCGCCGCCGCCTGTTCCCAAAAACAGGTCCGTAATATCCCGTCTACGACAAGGAACCTTATTAATCAGGTATTCAGCGGTTCCGTCACGATGGAGCCTTCGTGTAACCTGAACTTCTGTAAACTCAATATAGTCAGGATGAGACAGTCCGTCGGTATTATCAAAGGTAATTGTAACTTCCGCCATGGATTTCGGCCCCCTGGTTTCGGAGCCGTTAAAAATCACATCTTCCATGGACTCGCCTCTCAATGCCTTTGCAGAACCTTCACCCAGAGTCCATCGGATTGCATCCACGATATTGCTCTTGCCGCAACCGTTAGGCCCCACCACAGCAGTAACTGCATGGTCCAGAGCAACTCGAACCGGATCGCAAAACGATTTAAATCCTGAAATATCAATTCTCTTTATCTTCATATGATATTTGACCTCTTAAATGAGAATCCTCCCCCTTAAACAACGACACGGGTATACATAGTGATACATCGCACGTGTCGCGCTATTTGCACGAACTCTAGCAGATGATTTTAAAGGGAACAACCGTTTTATGATATACATTCGTATAGTGTTTTTAGTCCGGTTGCTACCCATTAAAATATTTATTGATTTTGTCGGTTTGTATTCCAAAGAAATCGTTTTACATTAATTTTTCGATTAACATTATGTCGTTTTATGAGTACTTTTGCTAGCAGATGCATTAAGACCTCACCGTAACAGACGTCTTCATCGACTGTCTGCCGAACTAAAAGAAGGAGCAAGAAAAAATGGAGCACCCGATAGACATTTCGAAATTGTCTCCTCAACTGCAAAAAATTTGCGGTCCGGATGCACCTTTGCAACTCAAAACCATGGCGGCCGCCGGTGTTGCTCCGCTAAAGCCGGCAGATTTGGCTACAGTTTTATATTTCTTGTCCTACGATAGCGATGCATCTTTGGCAAAAAAAGCGACTGCATCTTTCGGCAATCTTCCGGATAACATTTTACTAGGCGTTGTGGAACAGCTTAATGATTCTAACTTGTTAGATGGAATTGCACTGCTTTCAATAATACGAATAGAGGTTCTAAAGAAAATCTTGCTTAACAAAGCAACAGACTTTTCAACTGTCGTATGGATTATTGAAAACACACATGATGATGAAACGTTAGAGATAGCCGCTGCAAACCAAGACCGCATACTCAAGCATCCTTCAATAATTGAAGCTCTTTATCACAACAAAGCAGCGCGGATGTCCACTGTAGATCGAGCAGTAGAATTGGCGATAAGAAACGGTTTGGAACTAACAGGAATCCCATGCATTGAAGAAATAAAGGCCGCTTTGTCGGGTATTGAAATACCAGCCGCCTCTGCAACACCAACTAACGAAGACCGTGCTTTTGTAGGGAACATAACCGGACAAATCTTTAAAGAGCTGAGTGATGAAATAGTCGATAACGTTTTTGAAAATGAGTCTGTTCAACAAGAAGAGCAAAAAGAAAAAGTTGAAAAGGCAAAACTCTCACTTTCATCAATGAATATCTCGGCCAAAATCAGAGTTGCGACTTTGGGTTCAAGCACTCAGCGCTCAATTCTAATTAGAGACAGCAACAAGCTGGTAGTGATGGCTGTGGTAAAATCTCCGGCTCTCAACGATTCAGAGGTATTACGTTTTGCAAAATTCAGAACCCTGCCCGAAGAAGCGGTTAGGTATATTGCCGGCAATAGGGAATGGACCAAGCACTATAGTGTAAAACTCAGTCTGGTACAAAATCCGAGGTGTCCTTTAGAATATACGTTGAGATTTCTTTCCCACGTTCGAATGGGTGACCTAAAAATTTTAGCAAGGGATAAGAATGTTCCTCAATCCGTAGCGCGAGCAGCCAAGCAGCTTTTAACCAAACGAACAGGTTGATTTGTAATGAGCAGCATTAGGGTTATTAGAAGAAAAAAAACAGAAACAAACTCCAGAATACCGGCTGATTCGCTTTTCAAGCTCTTTGCCACATGTGAATCGGGACTGGAAGACGTTTTGACAGCTGAATTGCGAAACTTGAATATCAAAGGAATAGCACCTGCTGATAGAGGGGTTTCATTTCGCGGAAATCTGGAAACAATTTATCGTGCAAATATAAATCTTCGAACTGCTTATCGTGTTCTTGTGGAATTGGCTGAATTTCATGCTCCGAATCAGGAAGCATTGTACGCAGGAGTTAAAAAAATTGCTTGGCCGGATCATATGACATTGGAACAGACTTTGGCTGTTGATGCGGTCAGCAATCGTTCTGATTTGAGCCATACACAATTTATTTCGAGAGTTGTAAAGGATGCTGTGGTTGATAAATTTAGAGAACAATCAGGAAAACGTCCTAACGTCGATCCGTTAAACCCTGATCTTCGCATTAACACGAGGCTTTTAAACAATATTTGTACTCTTAGCATAGACACCTCCGGCGATAGACTGCACCGTAGAGGATATCGATCTGATATTAAATTTGCTGCACCTCTTAAAGAAACCTTAGCCGCCGGAATTCTTCTAAAATGCGGTTACGACGGCTCTTTGCCCCTTATGGATCCGATGTGCGGCTCCGGAACTTTCTTAGTTGAAGCAGCTCTCATAGCACAAAATATTGCACCCGGACTTTTGGGACGTTCTTTTGCTTTTAAAAAACATCTCGGTTTTAACAGATCGCTGTACAAACAAGTTGTTGATGAAGCGAAAGAAAGAATCAAGAAAGACCGTGATTTCTATATATTGGGCAGCGACATAGACGACACTGCTCTGCAAGCCGCACGAACAGCTGTCTGTGAAGCCAAAGTAGATGATTCAGTCCGTATTCAAAAAGCCGATCTGGCAGATTTTGTTCCCAAAAGCGCAGGGATTATAATTACAAATCCGCCTTACGGTGAACGATTGGGCTCAGGCGATGATTTGCAAGCCCTATATAAACTGCTGGGCGATGTACTGAAAAAAAATTGTGCAGGAATGTCTGCGCATATTCTTACCGGATCCAAAATGTTAAGCAAACACATCGGACTCAGACCCAAAAAGCGTGATATTCTTTACAACGGGCAGATAGAATGCCGACTTCTGCATTTTGAGCTGTACTGAGTTTCTTAAGTACTAATTGTTGACCTCCGGCAATTCTAAAAGACTCTTTGTAGATTTCTCGAACACCTTCTCTCCCGGAATAAAAACCTCCCTCCTAAGTCTTAACGGCAGCTTTTTGAGAATAATAATTAGAATTGAATATGAATTCGTTTTTATGAAACGATAACTCTTAATTCAAACAGTATGCGAACTTGCTAAACATGCTTACTTGAGGTTTATATCTTTTTTGTGACAGAACAAAAACAAACAACTTCATCCATTGCTTTGGTTACAGCCAATGCCAGATATTTTCACGCTTCTTTAGCGCTTAGATATTTGTATGCAAATCTCGGTTCAAGAGCAACTGACTCTGTGATAATGGAATTTATCATTGCCGACAATGCTGCGGATATTGCCGAAAAAATTCTTCGAGTTAATCCGTCTGTGGTACTTTTCAGTGTTTACATTTGGAATTCAGAGTTATTGACCGAAGTCGCTTCATTGTTAAAAAGCCTTTGCCCAAAAATGCGACTCGCGGCCGGAGGTCCTGAGCTTTTGTGCTATCCTGAAACTCACCCAATCTTTCCGCTTGTCGATCTTGTAGTTATAGGGGAAGGTGAGCAGGTTATCGGTTCGATAGTTGAAGAGCTGCTGAACGCAAAAGCTTTGAATCAGAAAGTTGTTTTTGCACCTTCAGCAAATCTAGAATCTTTGGAATTACCGTATGTTCATTACAGCGACGAAGATATCAGACACAGAATCCTATACATAGAAACATCCAGAGGCTGCCCGCTTTCCTGCGATTTTTGTATTTCGGCTCTTGATAAAAAAGTAAGACGATTTCCGATTCACAAAGTTCTAAGTGAGTTAGAAGTGCTTTGGTCTCGGGGGGCCAGGCAGTTTAAATTTGTGGATAGAGCGCTTCACTCAAGTATTTCACCTGAACTTCTAGATTTCTTTTTAGAAAAAAAAGATCCCTCACTTTTTTTGCATTTTGAGCTGATTCCCGACCGCCTTCCCGAAAAGCTTCTTTCTCGCTTCAGAGCGTTTCCTGAGGGACAAGTTCAACTGGAAGCCGGAATTCAAACCTTAAACGAAGATGTATGCCGAAGAATCAACAGAAAACAAAATTTAGAAAAAGCCCTGCATAACATTAAAACTCTACGAGAAAATACCGGTGTTCATATTCATACAGATCTGATAGTAGGGCTTCCAGGTGAGTCTCTATCCTCTTTCGCTCAAGGCTTTGACCGGCTTTTTGCCCATAACCCTCATGAAATACAGGTGGGAATATTAAAGAAGCTTAGGGGTGCATCTATTTCTCGACACGACGAAGAATGGCAAATGATCTACAATTCCAAACCGCCCTACGAACTACTGCAAAATCGAGACCTTGATTTTTCCTGTATGCAAAACCTAAAGCGCTTTGCCAAATTCTTTGACCTTGTTTTTAACAGGTGTCATTTCAAACATCTCGCACCGGCTATTATAAAAAATGATTCGCCCTTTGAGAGACTTATGCATTTGTCTTCTTGGCTGTACAAAAAAGAGGGACGAAGTTTCGGTATTTCTCTAAACCGTTTGGGCGGCTTGTTGTTACAATATGCAATAGAAGAAAAGGGTATTTCCAATATCGAAGCAGAAGAGCTTCTCAAAATAGATTTATCGCAAACCAAAAGACAACCCAAAAAAACTGAATCCGAAAATAATCCAATCATTAACAACAGCAATATTTGTTCAAAGCGACAAAAACGAGCATTGTCTAATCAGTCCTGATAAAGGACGGTCATTTACAATCTTGTTTTGGACAGTATTGCAACCTTATCAGTAACTAATCCTAGCCAACTGCTCTCTCAGATCCTGAATCTCTTTTTGCCAGTATTGAACTGTGCCGAAATAGTCAAAGGTCTTCTTAAAAATTGGGTCATGGCGTCTTCTGGCAATCCATGTGGAGTAATGAATAAACCTGAGAGCCCTAAGAGGTTCAACAAGGATCATCCATGCCGGATTAAAATCTCGAAACTCTCTATATGCATCTAGCAAGAGTTCTCTTTGATGTTGCCCGTATTTATCAAAGCTGGGTACGGTCATCCATATATCTTGAACAGCAGGACCTATAACCATATCATCAAAATCCAAAAAATGAGGTCCATGGTTGGTCCACACCAAGTTGGCGAGATGACAATCGCCATGAATTCTGTGCATTGGAATATGGTCAAATAGCGGTTTTATTTTTTCAATTAAAGCGGCAGCTGTTAGCAAGTAGTTTTCTCTTGCTTCAATCGGTATTATTTCATTATCAAACAGATATTTCAGATTATTGTCGCCGTAAGTTATAGGGTCCAGTTTTATTCTTTTATCAGTTTTTCTATCAGCACCCACATTGTGAATTCGAGCAATAAGCCTGCCTAGAATTGATACTTGTTCATCCGAGAGTTCATCGGGGGTTCTGCCTCTAACCCTTGGAAACAAAGAAAACATAATTCCGTTAATTTCACCAATGGTTTCACCGTTATTTAGTATGAGCGGACAAACCGCAGGAATTTCTACATTATCGAGTTCAAAAAGAAATTCATGTTCTGCTGCAATGGTTTCTTTGGACCATCTTCCGGGTCGATAAAACTTTCCCACAACCCAGGTGTCATCTTCCAATTCCAATTGATAAACCCTGTTTTCATAGCTGTTTAAAATGATGAATCGTCCGGTACAGCGACGTCCGCCTAAATCTGCAGCTTCTAATACTGACTCAGGAGAAAGCTTGCTAAAAAGATCTGCCAGGGGATGCTGTTCAATTTGATTGTTTGTATTTTCCAAAATAACTCCAATATTTCTATTAGTGTTACTATAATTGATTTTTCTATAAAATTGAGGTTTTTTATTTGTTTTTTGTTGGAAAATATCAATACGTGTTTGTATTTAATTTATTATCATTTATGCTTAATTGAAATTCTATTTTGTTAGGAGAGACAATATTATGAAAAATTTGGAACGGCAAATAAGTGAAGCTGCATCGATGTTTGCTCTTCAGATTATTGAAATAATTAAAAGCGCTACATTGCAAGAACTCTCGGATTTGCAAGGCGACAAATCGCTTTTGCCCAAAAAGAGAGGCAGAAAACCCGGTACTTCAATGTTAAAGGAATCAACCTCTTCTGAAATAAAAAAAGTCGACGGTCGAAGAAACCGTATTGTAAAAAACTATCCAAAATGTGCATTTCCCAAATGCAGTAATAATCGTTTTCCAAGAGGCGAAGGATTTTGCGGAGTACATTGGAGACAATGGAAAGACGGAAAGATAAAAGCGGCATCAGACTATCCTAAGAAAAATTCTTAGTAGCCCTTTCTCATTTCCACTTTTTGCCCTATTTCTATTTCTCTTATAGATGAAGTTATTAAACATGTAGATGTATTGGGCTTTGTTTCAATTACTCGTATTTCTGCGATAACCTCTACAGGATAGCCTTCTCTGTCGTTAGGTTTGTTATTGATTCGTCTAAGGCCGTCCCTTTGTTCTACAGCAAAAAACCTATTTCCCTGTTTTACGCCGTCTTTAAAACCGCGATCAATAAACACCACGTGATGAGCTGCAGCTATCGTTCCAAGTTCCAAAAAAGCAACTATTGATCCTTCAACGGTCTTCTGATTTCTAATAGCAGGAATCATATCAAAAACACGATGAACCGGACCTACTTGCATTCCGCGTTCTATAGGCACTGTATTTTCTTCGATTATTACACGCGCAATTTTGGTTTTGGGATCAAAACTAATTACTCTAATAAGACCGTTAATTCTTACAAGTTTACCAATTTTCTTTCCTCTATCATCAACAGACTTTACTTCGCTTAAAACAGAGAAAACGCTAAATCGGTCACCGACTTTTACCGGTTCCTTGGGAAATTCAACATAGGCTTCATCGTGTTGAGAGAGCCACATTACCTCTTTATGAGCACCTACAAGCTCCCCTGCTTTTTTTAATGTTTCCTTGTCAACAAAACCGTGACTCTGTTCAAAAACGACGTTCTTGGAACCGGTTGGAACCACATCATCAGAAACAACAGATTGAGCTTGTATTGTACCTTGAGCTGACAGGTTTGAAGTAAGATTTAAAATATCTCCCGGATAAATCCAATTAGGATTTGTAATATTGGGATTATAAGACCAAATTCTCGGCCAAACATAAGAGTCACCGAATAGTCTTTGTGAAATATTCCAAAGAGTATCACCCTTTTGAACTGTGTAAGTATCTGTTTTAGGAACAATAGGAATAGTTGTTGTACCTTCTTCATCCTCTGAGCTGATGACAACAGAGGAACCTGAGCGTGCTGCTTTTGATATAAGAGAACCGGATGATTGATCTGTTTTGTAGTGCACTCGACCGAAAGTATCTTCAGAGGATTCTTCATCTACCGAATTGTTTGTTTGTGCTGACGGTGCCCCTTCATCTACTGAATCGTTTGTTTGCGCTGATGCGGCAATTTGAAAAAACGTAAGCAATATTAATCCGCCTATGATTTCTTTCATAATTTCACCTTACCGCCGATGTCGGCAAAAGAGCTTCTTTTGCAGAGGAGGAATTCCTTATTTCCGCAACGCGAGCGCCTGCTTTTCGCGCTGCATCTGTTCCCGAAAACCTTTCCACTACATCAAAATAGAATTCAGCTGCTTTCGAGTAATCTTGCATTTTGTCATAGGAAAAACCAATGCGATAAAGAGCGGATGCAACTTTGTCCGAAGAAGGATATCTACGAATAAGACGTTCAAATTCTCCTACAGCATGGAGAAATCTACCTTGAGCTAAAAACGATTCTCCGCGCCAATACATAGCATCATCTGCATATGAGTGATTAGGATAAAGCTTGATAAAATCAGCAAATTTTGACGCCGCTGCATCGTGCTTTTTGTTTGAGTATTCTCTGTATGCATCATTAAACAAATTCATTTCTAAGTCAGTGCCTATAGTAGAATTGTCATTTTTAGTAACCACGCCCAGATTATCAGCCCCCATCTGTTCAAAAGCACCGACGGGCAACAATTCCACAGCCGGTCTTCTCTGCCCGGATGATTGAGCCGGCACACGGTTTTCTTTAAGCGACAAAAGAGGTCTTTTTTGGTCTTTTGTCTGTTTGGAAACTGCGTAATGCTCAAATGATGACGTATCATCATTATAACTGTCTTCAAGAGCATGTTCGTCTTGAGGTTCATTTTCAGAATAAGACGGGCTCAACCTTACAACCTCAAGCGACCGAGTTTCGGGATTACCGCATTTCTTTAATCGTGTTTCAAGAAGCAGTACTTTATCATCCAGACTTCCCGCTCGTGCTTCAAGATTTGCCTTCTCTGAGGTAAGCCTCGTAACTTCTCTTTGGAGCACTCGAAGTTGCTCATCCGTTTTTTCAGTCGATGTTGCAGCACACCCTGCTGTGTAAAGGACAACAATTATGACTGTTAAATACAACAACCGATAATATTTGAGAGTGATGATATATTTCATTGGATGTTTATTCACCCTCCTTTGGGTACACAATACTACATAAGCATACATGCGTCAAAAAAATGTAAAAAAACCTCAAAGTAAAAAAATACATTGACCGTTTGTACTCAACAAAAGAAACAGTGGGATATGTCTTCAATTCATTCATTAATGATTCTGCGTTCAATTAGGGTAGAAAAAAAAGATATCGGTTATGTTCGCTGGATGTTTGAATCCCACGACGGAATGGCAACACCGACAACTCGCCCAGAGACCTTTGATATCCTTGATATACTTGTGGCCCCCGATTTTATTTCGGATTTTGAAGATCTATTATCTGCCCTAAGTAAAGAAATAAAAATTGAAATTGTAGAATCTCCCCTATCCACATCTCTTCAGGAATAATTCGTGGCGGGTACGCTTCTCCATATTGTTTTAGCCGAACGCGCATTGGAAAAAGCGCAATTGCAGATGTCAACAAAACAGGAGATATTGAGATGTCTTCAGGATTTTAGGTTGGGTTCAATTCTGTTTGATTTACCATATTATGAACGATTGTTATCTCAGGGTTTTCAACGTCTATTGTGCAAAGAGATAAGTTTTAATTCATGGGGAGGTGCTCTTCACGCAAAATCGCCCACGGGTCTCTGTCGTTTTCTTCTCGATACTGCTGATTGCGAAAACGCTCGCGCAACAGCCTTGGGCGCGCTGACACATGCAGCAGTAGATATTGTTTTTCATCCCAAAATAGAAAGCTTCATTTCACCGACGGATAAGTATCCCCTTAGAAGACATCAACATATAGAAACCCAAATGGATTTTATTGTTCACCGGCATTTATTAAAGCATCTAGGACTAGGGACATCGATAAAGCGGCTCTCACAGTCAAGGAAAATCTTTTTCCAACTGTC
>CAYWLQ010000157.1:0-5296 GCA_964458775.1 uncultured Myxococcales bacterium
TACAGATGCTGATGCAGATGCTGATGCAGATGCTGATACAGATACAGATGCTGATGCAGATGCTGATGCAGATGCTGATACAGATACAGATGCTGATGCAGATGCTGATGCAGATGCTGATACAGATACAGATGCTGATACAGATACAGATTCCGATGTTGATACCGATGCTGATGCTGATGCCGATGCCGATACAGATACAGATTCCGATGTTGATACCGATGCTGATGCTGATTCGGACACAGACGCTGACGGTGACGGAATTTGTCCCGGAACTTGTGTCGATAATTCATGGAATGATTGTGAACAGAAAGGGGGGAAAGCCTATTGGCAGGATTCAATGACATGCCCTGACTGGAAACCGTGTTGTATTTTTGGAACAACTGATGGAGATGCTGATGGAGATGCTGATGTAGATGCTGATGCTGATTCGGATGCTGATGCAGACGCTGATTCGGATACTGATGTAGATGCAGATGCAGATGCAGATGCAGATGCAGATGCAGATGCTGATGCTGACTCGGACTCTGATGCTGACGGTGATGTGGTAATTCCTCCTCTGAACGGAGGTACTGACGGTGTTACAACCAGATATTGGGATTGCTGTTTACCTCATTGTGCTTGGGGTAGAACAACTATTAAAATATGTGACCGTAGCAACAACTATATAAATGAAGCAGGAAGCAGTTCTTGTACTCCCGGAGCGTCTCCTGTCGGTTATCAATGCTGGGATATGTCACCGTGGCAAGTTGGCCCCAATGCATCATACGGGTTTGCTGCCTACAATACAGGAAATTGCGGAGACTGCTATCAGCTGGATTTTAAAGACAAGGGAATGCAAGGAAAATCAATGATTGTGCAGGTTATAAATATAGGAGATATCGGCGCCAATCATTTTGATATATTAATTCCAGGAGGAGGTATCGGAGCAATGACGCAAGGTTGTCCGACCCAGTTTCCAAATGTTAACTGGGGAGCACAGTACGGAGGCTTTGCCCTGACTTGTCAATATGATGCGTCTTGCACACGCAAAATGTGCAATGATGCTTTTGGTAGCGCTCCCAAAATGTTGGCAGGTTGTCTTTGGTATGTAGATTGGTTTGTCACTGCTGATAATCCTTCTGTGAAATATTCAAAAGTAGAATGCCCTGCGGCTATTAGACAAGTATCGGGCATACGCTAAAGTGTTATTAGAAAAAAATTGTTGCTGTCGTAGAAGAATTTATTGCATTTCCTAATGAGTCTCGGTTTAGCGTCTTAACCGGAAAAAAATTATTAACCCACAAATAAAGATGATTAGCGATACAAGAATCGATTTGTATATCAATGTTTGATGCTTGTTATTGTTTGGTTCAAGTTTCTCCAGTATCTTTGTCGGTTCATTAAAATCAGGATCGAGGTCCAGTATTCGCTTATAAAAATTCGGTTCTGCCAAGCCGTTTGTTCTTAATGGTTCACTCTTCAGCCACATCATACGGGCCTTGGCTTTACGATATGTAGGACTTGAATCATCATCAATGATTCTTAATACCATTGAAAGCGCTTCTTCTTTTTTGGAGAGTTCCTTTCTGGATTCTGCCAATGCTAAGAAGCCTTCCGCCATTTGAATTCTTCCCGAAAACATGGGTTCTTTTTTTAGAACTTCCCGATAAATTCGTTCCATATCATCAAAGCGGTTTTCGCGAAACGCGATCAGTCCTGTTTCAAAGAGTTCTTTTGATTCAGACAGGCGATGCAGGTCATAGTGATGATAAAGTGCTGACAAAATGTCCTCTGCCTTCATTGATTCTTCCGGTTCTTTGCTGAAGGCGATTTCGTATTGTCTTCTTGCCGGCCAGAATACGTTCCTTCCAAAACGTGCAATAGAGCTCCGTGCTGCATTTCTGACGAAGGGAGAAGAGTGATTGGTGAAGGACAATATTACGTCTATGGTACTGAGATCATTTACTGAGGCGTATGCTTCAAACAATTGGGCTAATCTGCGTGGGTTTTCTATTTTTACTTGCTCTGATAGAAGAGGGTTTCCGAGATCTCTGATCCATTTTACAGAAAACATATGAATTTCTTTGTTCTTGCTTCCTCTGCCGTAAATGAGTGCAGGCATTACCTTCATTTTGTGCGAGCAGAGCATTTTCCCAATTTCATTTCTAAACAATCCGGCATGTCTGGGTGAGAATTCGATCATAACTTTATAGGCAGCCAAAGTATCAAGGCTGTTTAAAGCATAAAGCATAGATAGTATACGAATCGCTCCGACAACACCTGTTCCTAAATCTACTTGAGAAGGTTCCATACTCAGAAGCGCTTTGAGAAGAGCATCGGGATTGTCCTCGTTGATTTTTTGGGAGGCTGCTCTGAGGGCATTTTTCATGTCAGCATTTTTTAGACCTCTTCCGTCAAATAAAAACTTACGAAAAGTCGATTCAGAACCTGCTGCATCTCTCAGCATTGTTTCTAATGCTTTGGAACGTTCTAAATATGTCGGTGTAGCAAGTTGTTTGAGTAAGTCAGTCAGTTCATCGTCAGATAAGCCTACATCAGCAGGACTAACGATGTCCGGTGTTCCTCCCCAGTCAGTGTGATTTTCCGGATTTTCAGCCGGACCGCTGCCAAAAGACGCTTCTGCTTGAGTTCCAATGCTAATGGTAACTGCACTAATGAGGATACATATCGATATTAGAAGTTTCATATTAATGGTTACATATCATGTATTTATTAACTTAAAAAACAACCATTGAAAACCTAACCGATTTAGTCTTAAGAAGGTTCGCAGTCGGCGGTTTAATAAAAGAAAGTCATATTCCAATGTAAGAACATACTAAAATCTTTAAAAAATATCATCCGGGTCAATAGTGGGCCGCTTAGGTTTATCAGGAGGCGGCTCTTCGTCAGGAGGCGGCTCTTCATCAGGAGGCGGCTCTTCGTCAGGAGGCGGCTCTTCGCTGGGAGGCGGCTCTTCGCTGGGAGGCGGCTCTTCGCTGGGAGGAGGCGGCTCTTCGCTGGGAGGAGGCTCTTCGTCAGGAGGCGGCTCTTCACTGGGAGGCGGCGGTTCTTCTGTAAAAGTCATAGTATTGTCAGCTCTTGGCGGTTCTATTCTGTCCGGCGGCCTATTGTCTCCTTGATATCCTCTGCTATTTTCAAAATTCCTATTAGGAGCATTAATTACTTCTTTGGGTAATGAAACGGGAGCGGCCGCTGAAGGAATTTCCGGTTCATCTTGAAAATCCCCTTCTTCTGATTCAATACGATTCAAGCGGTTTAAAGAACCGCTTTTTGAGCCTTTCGCAGTAGGCCTTTTGTTTCTGGAAGATTTGGAAGATTTCTTATCAGCAGCTTTATTTCTGGCAACAGCTCTTTTGGAACTTAAAGAATCTTCAAATACTTTTGAAGGAGTAAATTTACCCTTTCCAATCACTCCTTTATACATGAATCCCCAATATCCGTCATCACGATGAGCTTGCTTAGCCTTTGAGCTAAACAAGTCTGCAGATTCAACAATTGTTCTAACAGCAGAGCTCAACTTGAGATAAGCTTCTTCAACTTTGAACATGGCATAAAGGTTTACGTGACTGTTAAGAAAATGTTTTCCAAGGTTAATGCTTCCCTGTAAAGAAATACCCAAATGTTTGGAAACAACTTTAAAAGCGGTTATTTTTCCAACTCTGTTTTTAAAAACAATTTCACAATCAATTGATGATACACTAAGAGGCGGCACTGTAAGCGAAGTGCCCATTATATCAGCTTCAAATCCTTTTTTACTCAACAAAAGATTTTGAATAGAGAATGACAACTTACCTGATGCTTTGTCAAATCCGGAAGTTTCAGATTTAAGATCCACTTCTAAATTCATCGTCCCTTCTATTGGAACGGGAATAAGCTCTCTAAGGTCGTATATAGTTTTAAGTTGTATGTTTTCAGCTTTAACATACAAAGATACAGGGATGTTACTCTCTTCTTCTTCGCTGTCTTCTTCTGAATTACTATTGATATCTTTTTGTGAAGACTTGGAATCTCTGGTTTTTTGTGTTTTTGTTTTTTTTGATGACTTTGTTTTGTCGTTTGTTTCGTTGTTTGTTTTAGAACTAGCCTTATTTTGCTTGTTCGGCATCGCTCCTTCATAGGCAATTTCCAGTTCTCCTCCAAATGCCCTGGCATCAACCTCAACATCCAACTTTCCTAAAAGTGCGGCAATAAATCCTATGTCAACAGTTATGTTATCTAACAGATAGTTTAAAGCGGGCTTTTTTTCTTTAGTGACTTCTTTTTCTTCGTTGACTTCTTCGTCATTGGAATTTGGGATATCACTAGTTTCTTCTTTATCGCTGACAATAGAAGAATCAAAATTCTTTTTTAAACCTATTTCTACATTTGATAACTCAACAGAACCGGTCAAAGTAGTAGTGATATCGCCGATTCTTACTGTTCTGCTGATCGAATTGGAAAGAACTGTTTCAATATTTGGAATAAATCGTTCGAATGGAAGTGTCCATAACATAAACACCACAAACAATACTGAAAACAGAGTTGAATATCCGGCATATTTCAACATGTTTAGACTAGGTCTAAACTTTTTAATAGAGCTGAATGCATTTGTGACAAATTTTAATGAAGGAAGTTTCATTTGCGACCTCCCTTCCTGGAACCGGATGTTTTCGATTCACTCTGACTGTCTTTGGGAACTTGTTCATAAGAAGATACAGTCATGGTTACATTGTAGACAACATCCAACGGTCTTTTGCGTTTACTAATGTCCAATTTTGATATTGCGATTGGGAATTGTATTCTGTTTGACTCTATCTCTTCCATGAATTCAATTAATTTCAATAGGTTTATTTCGCGAATAGATATTTCGACAGCATGTTCTACCCATTGAGTTCCATGGCGTTGATCCGGCAGTTCTTTTGTATCCGGTGTGGGGATATCAATATTTTTACCGGCGCGGTCTATTACGGTTGAAAGAGGTGTCAGTTTCTGTGAGGCCTTTGTGCTAAGTTGATTTTCTGCCTGCTTTCGCGCCAAATAATCTGCTTCCTTTTCATCTATAAGGCGAATAGTCTGAATGAGGTTTTCATTTTCATCAGTTAATTCGTTAACTTTTGAACGAAAAATGAATACTGCTAAAAAGGCAGCAAAAAGTACAAACAGTATCCCCATAATAGCAACGAGACGTTGTTCTCTGGCAGATAGTCCGGCTACAATATTTTTTAAAGATCTTCCCATATGTAAATTCCTAAGGACAGCGACTGTCAATATCCATTTGATATCTGCGCTTATCGTTAACAGATGAAATTCTTCC
>CAYWLQ010000157.1:5306-13232 GCA_964458775.1 uncultured Myxococcales bacterium
ATAGCAGTAAAGCATTCTTTAAACTCTTCAAGTTTTTGCTTGAGCAAGTCTGTCGGTGATAAGGTCATTTCACTTGATTCATCTGTTTCGTTAGACAGGTCATCTATTTCATCAGATGATGATTTTGTTTTTTTCAGTTCAGGCGATATCAGTCCTTTTATCGTAACCCGTTTTGGTTTTATTTCAATCTGTTCTATATCGTGAACGATTGACTCTGGTATTCGTTTTGAGAGTTCAACTACTATTTCAAAAGCATCTATTTTTGGCACAGGCGATTTTTCTTCTTTTGTACTGCCTTTCAACTTTTCAGCAATAATAGTATGATCATATAGAGCTTTGCCGAACACATGCTTGGTTTTTTCTTCGAGTTCGATTTTTCGGTTTTGTACGCTATCCGCCATGCTTTTGTACGCAGCATATCCGGAAAAACCCCAAGATAACAGTATTGCAGTAGCGCCGATAGCAACCCATTTAATTCGGCTTTTTAGGAATTCATAGTCTCCTTTGAAAGCCAGTGAACCGCGGCGCACATTTATCCGCTTAGGCTGAGGAACCTCTTCTCTTAGAGCAAGCATATACGCCAAAGTAAAGACAGTATTTGAAGCGTCATCAGAGTGCTTTAATATTTCATTTTTTGCAGGGAGCTCATAGAGTTCGACAGGTATACCTAAACTTTCTGACAGATATGAGTCTAAGTTCTTTAGTAATGCACCTCCGCCGCATAACTTAAGCTTTTCAACAGGACGACCTCCTGAAGCCAGATGCCCCTTAAAAGTCTGTTGAATTTCGCGTACAAGAGGCCTAAGGCTCTCACGAATAACTTCGCCTATTTTACCCGTAAGGCCGAACTCCCTTTTGTACATTTCTGCTCGTTCATAATCAACACTTCCGGCCTCCACCAGCTTTAAAGTAAGCTGCCGTCCGCCTCTGAGCACTGTACGTACAGTCGGCTCGTTGGAATCAAGAACAGCGATATTTGTTCGACTATGTCCGATATCCACAAAAGCCGTAACCTCATTAAATGTTTCTCCGGCTGAAATCCTGTTTAGATATGAAAAGCTGTCTACACCTATTTCTCGCGGCGCAATATTTTGAACGGCTAAACCGTTAATGAGATTCTCGACTTTGTTTTGAAGTACAGATGCTGTAAGCAACACCAAATTTTGAGAGGTTCGCTCTGTTTCAACGTAATCATATACGGCGTCGTCTATAGCAAACGGAAGAACCTCATCAAGTTCAAACCTAAGCACTTGGTCGAGCTTCTTTGCAGCTCCTACAGGAAGAATAACCTTTCTTATCGCAGCCAGCTCGCCTGTAACAGCGCAATGGAGTCCTGCTCCTGTTGTGTCAATTCGCCGCATAAGACGACCGGCCGCCGCAAGTATTTCAGAAAATGAAGATACGCCGGATGCGTCTTGTTTTACCGGCTCACGCTCAAGTTGTATAATGTCTCTGCTGCGAAGGCTGACACGCACAACTGCCGCCCTTACCTCGTTGGAGCCGAGATCCAAACCTATGCTGTTATGCGCCATAAAATATCCTCCGGCCGTTTTTAGCATTTATAATAACTTCACACACTGTGCTACTCCATTCTGTAATAGAGCACTTTGCCGCCGGCTAAATTGACGGATTGCTGCTCAGGAAAAAGAAGCTGATCCTCACTCTTTGTATCCACCACAACATGTATTCTCTTGGTTACCCGACCTACAGTGGCGGCTGAGTAAATAGAAAACACGGTGCTTGTGGTTGAAAAAGAACGGGACTGTTGAGCGATTTTAGTTTTGTTGAGAAGAACTCCCGGCATTTCCCCTAAACCGAGGAGAGCAGCAAAAGCATTAGCACCCGGATTCTCAACTAATGAAATAAATTCCTTAAAGTTCGAAAACGGCATAATATTTCTAATTATATCTGCTATATATAGAACGCCTAATACGTTATCCGGAACAAAGCCTCCCATACACAAATTTTCGTCTGCAGATAGATCGCAGATTACTGCAATTAGAATTTGCGGAGGAGCAGTATTTATGTTGATTCGCCCGGAACTCCATACTGTCATAATTCTGCTTTGCGGATCATCAGGTTTGGGGTCTACAAAAGCGCTGTAAAAATCATCAGTCACGCCGCTGATTAATCGCAGTTCTTCAAGGCTGTCCAGGGGGGCGTTCTTTCGCTCATAAGGCGGAATAAGAGAGGTATACAGTGACCTGTCTTCTGTGCCTGACATGTCACAAAGGTCCTCATCGGCGTCTGAAAAATCAACAAACTCGCAGATAATATCTTCTCGTTCAGTCAAATCATCAGTTGCAAGAAAGCTATTGTTAAAGATCATATCATATGCTTCAGAAGCTGTAAGCATGGATAATTGTGTCATCATCAATTTGGCACCGCTTCCTCTGATTACTTCGTTAGCCATATTGATATTCATCTTTGAATCTTCATCTACAACGGTAACCTGTAGATCTGCATCATCAGGAAGCCCTTTAAGTCCTAGACCGCTTTCTTTGTCAAAAGAGGTACCTGTTAAATCTCCAAAAATACCGCCGTCCTTGCTGGTAAAGATTGGAATAACCATGTCTGTGTACCGCCAAAAAGGGAAATTGGCTGCGTTGCCAAGGAGTTCTTTAAAAGACAAGGTCAGCCTTGCCAAATTAATCCCTGACTTTGCCAAGTACTCAGCCTGCTTGGAATCACGTGTATTAACAGCCGTTGCGAGATAGACCTCGTTGGTCTCCAAAAGGTCTGCTGTCATGGCCCCTAGAATAGTTAGTGCTATCAGAACCATTAACAAAGCAATTCCTTGCTGGTTTCTCTTTGGTCGTGAATTTCTCAAGGTCATTTGTTCACCGGTATATGCGGTCCGGGAACAAAAGTGCCGCTGCTTAAAAAGATTGGTGTACGCATTGGAATCGATATTTGGGTACCGTAAGCTACTTCTCTTTCGTTTCGATCAAAAATTGTAAGTTTAATCCTTACCTGATGGGGCAATAGATCCATATCAGCTGTTTCATCAGTGGTGTCCCAATTGTCTTTCCAATCGTTCATTTCCAAATCAAAATATTGCAATTCAAAGGCTGCTATATTTTCCACCAGCGTGAGAATTTGTCCTCCCTCCAGCGGATCCAAATCCATAACCGGAGAAACTCTTCTAAACAGATTTTTTCTACCGCTAATATTTTTATCTTCGGCAACAAAATATCCGACTTCGCATTGGTCAGACTCTTTGGCATTGTAATATTTTCTGACGTTTGTAAAAGCAGCGAAATCAATTTGGTCCTCATTCCCTCTATCTCTAGCTAGGAAAATTGTTTCGTGCGAGGGTTCATTTTGTCCTATGTGTCTCGAAAGAAACGATGAAGACAAATCGCGTTTTATCAGCTCAAGAGCAACTCTGACCTGGTGATGTCGATCATGAACGTGGTTGACAATATCTCGAGTTCTAGCGGTTTGGCTTGTCGCTGTCCAAACAGCTATCGAAATCATAGAAAACACAACCACAGCTACCATTACTTCTATTAAAGTGAGACCAACGCTACTATTATTTGTATATCGAAACATCACAAGAATTCCTCAAGGCCGGATATTCCCGGTGTTTCTGATTGCCCCTCTTCAAGCATTTGGCGCTCTTGCATAGCAGCATTCAACAAACCCAAAGTGCCTTCTGTAGGATGAACAATAAATTGGCTCAATGTATATTCCGGCTCTCGATTTCCCTGCTTCCATTTTACAGTAACAGTTACTCGTCTTATTCCCTCGCTTAATATATCTGAGAGCATTGGGGCCAAGCTCTCAATGGCACCGAAAATCCCCAAGTCTTCGGTAGGGTCGTTCTGGTTAAGATCGGAGGTTCCTAAATTAAAACCGCCCATCAGTCCGCCGCCGTCTGCACCTCCCATAAGAGCTTGATTCATGTCTGGAAGTTCAACTACTTTTATTTCCCAAAAACACTCAAAATCGCCAATCTTTTCGTCTTCCATATATTCGCAGCAATCGCCATGCGAATCAACATCTCCTAACTTAAAACCGTCTTCGGTAAGAATTTCTAATTCCAGCTCGTTCATTTTGCATTCGGCCAGATTGACAGCATGAGTAATATTTTTTGAAAATTCAGTCGTTGCTACTGCGGTAAACTGAGCTCCAAAAATAGAAACAATCGCAACCGAGAGTATCATTATGGCAACCATAACTTCCATAATAGTAAACCCGCCGCATGTCTTTGCGTTTTTCATAGTTCCGCATCCTCCAATTCGTCCAAATCCTCTGAGGGTTCAATTTCTTCATTATAGAAGAATGACTTGCCGCTTAAAGGATGAGTTTCAATTGTATAGATACGGGATGTTCCGTCTGACAGTTGAATAAAAGAATGCTGGCCCAATCCGTTTGGAAAGAAATACAAATATGCTCTTCCGTTTTCTCGCGGAACAGTTTCATGGGAAGTGAATACTCTTGTAAAAACAGTATCTCCTTCGAGTTTTCTTTCTTTTCCTCGTTTACCCGGAAGAGGATTAAAAGTAGGAGGTTTATATCCCATGGGATTGCCCTGATAAGTCTCTGCCAGTGATGCAAAAAACGTCTCATCCAATGCAAGATTTTCAAATGATGAGTCGTCTCCTAATCCACCCAGCGCTCCAAATCCCGGTGCTATCGGTAATGTTGAGCTTTGACTATTCGTTGAATCTAATGAGTTTGAAGAAGAAGCGGATCCTCCTCGCAAATTTAAAAAACCGTTTCTCTGCTCTTCCGCTTCTAAACGCTCCTGCTCTTCTTGTTCTGAGCGACGCAATCCCTCGCCTGTTTCATCAGAACGATTTAGAACCACGCGCCCTTTTGTTTCTTCGATATGAATCGTTCGGCTTTCAAAATCCAATACCAGTCTAACTGTGGTTCCTTGTGTTATTGCTCTTGAAAAGGCGTAGCGTATCGCAGACATAATCATAACACAAGAAGTCCTAAGCTGAACTCGAGAAGAGGCACCGATCGATAAACCGATACCGCCCATTAGCAACGCGATAATGATGACAACAATCATCATTTCGATCAGCGAAAATCCAGATTCCCGAGAACTCTTCATCCCCTATTGCTGTCAGCGAATGTCGTCTTCGCTGCCTTCCTGTCCATCCGGACCCATCGAGAAAACATCAGGGTCATCACCGGAAGGGCATTGAATGACAAAGTCTCTATCCCACGGGTCTTTGCTTCGTTTATTCTTGTCCAAATATCCTTCGGACTGCAAATCTGATACTGCAGGGCACTTGCTGGAATTTTCGGCGAGAAACAGCTGAACAGCCGTACGAATAGCACCGATGTCTGATTTGGCCTGATTGACTTTGGCTCTTTCAAGTTGAGGCATTACTGCTACAGCTACGCCTGTGGCAATCATAGCCATAATGATTACCACGATCATAATTTCGATAAGAGTCATACCTCTTTGGCCGGCTGCATGTTTTGCAATTAGGCTTCTTCGGTTATTAACGGGATTCTGCATATTGTTCTCCTTAACAAACGCCTCTGTATTAAAGGCTAGAAATTACGCTGTTTCCATTAAATGTCTTATTGGGGCCGCCGGAAAGCACATCTACGCCTCCCGGATCGAGACGAGCAGGACAAATTAGCTTGTACTTACCGCCCCAAGGATCTGTTGTTTCTCTAATATATTGAAAATCACCTGACGGAAATGCAAGCTCATCCAAACTGTCGGGACAACGACCGAAATCAGCTCTAAACAACCTTGCTGCATGCTTAATTTGAGAAATGTCCAACAAAGCTTGCTTTGTTCGCATTCGATTGTTTAAAAATTCAACTGACCATAAAAGATAACTCACAAGAAATATTAATATAGACAAGAATACAATGCGGTCACGTAGAGTATGCGCTTTTGAACGCACTTTGCGCTTTTCACCAATGATGTATGTGTACTTGCGCTTCATTGTACAAATTCATTCATTTTAATAAGAGGCATTAAAATCGCCGCTGCAATGCTTCCTGCACCGATACCCATAATAACAATCATGGCCGGTTCAAGCATTGATGTCATTGTCGCTATTTTGGCCTCAACTTGAACATCGTAGGAGTTAGACACGTTTTCCAGCATTTCCTCCAATTGCCCGGACCGTTCACCAATGGATATCATATGGGTTACGATAGGAGGAAAACGTCCTGAAGCTTTTAAAGGCTCGGCAATGCTCTCGCCCTCCCTAATGGAGGCAGCGGCATCGACAATAACTTTTTCTAAAACAATATTTCCCAAGACGCCCTTGGTAATATCCATGGCGTTCAGTACGGGAACTCCGGAGGCCAAAAGGGTAGAAAGAGTTTTTGAAAAGCGGGATATGGCTATCATCATGGCCAAACTGCCGAAAAGCGGTGCTGCAAGAACAAATTTGTGCCACTTGGGTTTGCCTGACTCGCTGTTCTTCCACTTCTTGAAACCCATGATTGATCCAACAATAACTAGAATTATGGCCCACCAATAATTGGTAAATATATTGCTTATACTTATCAAAGCCTCAGTGTACCACGGCAATGCACGACCGAAATTTTCGAAAATGGAAGTTACCTTGGGTACAACAACCACCATCATTATGCCGATTATAACAGTACCCATCAGCGCCATGAAACCCGGATAGAACATCGCCGCAACAACTTTGCTGGTCAGTTTGTTTCTCGCTTCGATAAAATCAGCAAGACGTATTAACACTTGTTCGAGTTTACCTGACTGTTCTCCCGCGTGAATCATATTGCAAAATAAATGGTCAAAAAATTTCGGATGGCGACCAAAAGCATCTGAAAGACTTATTCCCTGGTTCACCTGATCACGTACATCGGTAATAGCCCCTTTTAGATCCGTTTTCTCGGTTTGATCTATTATTGCATTAAGCGATTCCACCAATGAAATTCCGGCTTTTGTTAAAGTGGCAAGCTGTCTGGTGGTCAGTGCGATATCCAGTTTTGAAACACGGTTGAAGAACAGTCTCTTAAAGTCAACTTCTCCCCGTTTGGCGCCGGCGACTTTCTCACTCATTTCGGTAATCATAACGCCTTCGCGTTTGAGAATTGCTCTGAGATTCTTGTCGCTTTCAGCGTCTCGTAAACCTTTTACAACACGTCCGTCGCTTTTTCTTATGCCTTGATACTCATAAATAGGCACGGTTTATTGCTCCCTGAGTGTCATTAACCGGCATCCACCTGGGTTACGCGGACAACTTCTTCAATAGAAGTTACTCCTGACACTACCTTGCGAATTCCGTCTTCTCTTAGTGTGACCATTCCGTCTTCTAAAGCTACCTTCTTTACCGTGTTGGAATCGGCATTTCTTAACACATGGCCCCTAATGGAATCTGTTATCATTACCATTTCATAAATACCGGTACGTCCTCTATAGCCTGTTCCCAGACAATTCTCACAACCTACTGCGCGATAAAGCATAAACTTATCCGGATGCAGCCTGGGAATAGGAGTGAGTCGACTCCACGCTTCTCGGTACATAAAGTGAGACGGTTCGGGACCTCGACTATATGGGTCATCTAAATTGAATTCCAGCTCTTTGAGATCTTCAGGATTCGGTTCATAAAGCTCCTTGCAGTGAGGGCACAACATACGCACCAGTCTTTGAGCTTGAATACCAATTAATGACGAGGCAACCAGGAACGGTTCGATATCCATTTCGACAAGACGAGTCAGGGCTCCGGGCGCGTCGTTTGTGTGAATAGTGGATAACACGAGGTGACCTGTCAACGAAGCGTGAATAGCAATTTCAGCTGTTTCTCGGTCACGAATTTCGCCTACCATTATTACGTCGGGGTCTTGACGCAGAAATGCCCTCAATCCTGCTGAGAAGGTAAGAGCGATTTTGGGATTGACGTGAACTTGTCCAATGCCTTCAATGTCATATTCTACAGGATCTTCTACTGTCAGAATATTTCTGTCAGG
>CAYWLQ010000158.1:0-1696 GCA_964458775.1 uncultured Myxococcales bacterium
CGTGTCTGTGTCCGTGTCTGTGTCCGTATCCGTATCTGTGTCCGTATCTGTATCTGTGTCCATGTCAGTGTCAGTATCCGTGTCCGTGTCAGAGAAAGAGTTAGAGACAGTATCCGTGTCCATATTCGAATTTGTGTCTGAAAACGTATCACTGTTCGTATCCAAATCTGTATCGATAGATTTCGTTGATGAACTTTCCTGACATCCTGCGCCAACCGATACACAAAACAAGAAATATGACAACAAATGGGAACTTCTGATAGTAAATAATTCTTTATACATATATGTTACTCACATCCGCATATCAAAGCTCAACTATTATCTTTCCGGAATCAGTTAACAGTAGCTCTTACCCAATAATCAATCTCTTCGTCCAAAACCGGCACAGCATCGACTCCCTTTGTTGCGGCCGGGTTTGTTCCTCCTCCTCCTGCAGCTCCGCCTGTTGCATAGACGCTTCCGGAGATGGAATACGATGAGTCATGGCCAATTTTAATTCGACCGCCGCCGCCGCCGCCGCCGCCGCCAATATTTCCAGTAGGAGTTCCGCCGTTTCCTCCCACAACATTTAAAATACCGCCGGATGATACAGTAACATAATTACTTGTAATTAGAATACCTCCTCCGGCTCCTCCTCCTCCTCCATCATAACCCGTTGCTGCTGTTCCATTCAGACCGTTCATTGACAATAATCCTGTTCCGGTTATCACTACGTCTTGAGCATCCAGCCAAATTGCTCCGCCTCCTCTACCGCCCGAACCGGGATTAAAGAATCCGTCACCGCCGCTAGCTCCCATATCTATAGAAGTCATCAAACGCGGAAGATCATACGTACTTCCTCCAGCTCCGGTAGGATCTCCTCCTGTTCCGCCTCCGCTACCTCCTGTAGCTCCGTGACCGCCGCCTCCGCCGCCGCCAACAATATATATGTTAAAATTATAGTCTTCACCTTGTCCGTCATGAGGCGGATCAGACCATGCGTAACCGCGACCGGAACCCAGAATACTCCCTTCAATAACAATTTTTTGAGCAACTATAGTTCCCACTGCACCATCCGGAACATTTAATTTTCCTGCGGAGCCGATTCGTACATAATCATATTCCATATTTGGACTCATAGTCTGAGTGCCCGACAAAACTTCATAACGTGACGTAAATACGTCTTCTAAAGCAACATGACTGGGATCCGCTCCGGCTGATGGATTTCCGTAGAATACATGAATTGTCGATGAACTGCTGTTAAGCTTCACCCATACTTTTCCCGTCGACTTGTTTTCAAAATAGGTGTCCAAATCAGAAACTCCGTTACCAATGCTAGAACAATCAGACGATGTAGAGAAGTGCACATCATCACGATCGCTTTGAGAATTGTTTCGAATGTCTAACGGGAGCATCACCAGCATCGGACGCCCGGTTTGGGCTCCAGTTAACGTAATGGATTTCTGATAGCTCCAAGCACATGCAACCGTACAAGAAGGATTACTCCCGCTCCAATTCCCTGCAGATCCACATGTCTTGCTCGTAGATGTTCCGGTGTATCCCGACTTGCAGGCACAGGTTGCCGTTTCACCGTATGTCGTAGAAGCTGCGGTACAGGTATAATCTGTACCGCTTGCCGGTGTACCGCAATCAACGATTGTGCAGCTAGGTGATGTACCGGACCAGGAGCCGTTGGCTCCGCAGGTAAGAGAACCGC
>CAYWLQ010000158.1:1796-13155 GCA_964458775.1 uncultured Myxococcales bacterium
TATAACCTGTAGAACATGTATAGCTTGCTGTGGACCCGTAGGTTGTAGTGGTATAATTCCTATTCGTATTGGGATAGGTCGACGGTGTACCGCAATCAACGAGCGCACAGCTAGGTGATGTACCGGACCAGGAGCCGTTGGCTCCGCAGGTAAGAGAACCGCTTGTTCCTGTATAACCTGTAGAACATGTATAGCTTGCTGTGGACCCGTAGGTTGTAGTGGTATAGTTCCTGTTCGTATTGGGATAGGTTGACGGTGTACCGCAATCCACTTCTGTACACGTCGGTTTAGGTCTATCCCAATTTCCGGTGCCCTCACAAGTCAGTGTTACGGATTTAGTTGTCGGGGTTGCATCGGTTATGTAATGGCTGTCGTTGCAGGTATACACCGCTTGTGCACCGTAGTTGAAATCGGATGGTAATTCCACTTCCCCGTTAGCAAGCGTTCCTCCCGGATTGGGACATGTTACATCACCGCAAGCCGGCACGGGTGATGACCAGGTTCCGTCTACCTGACACGTTGTCGTATCGTCTCCGGACATATCGTAATTGGGGTTGCAATCAAACACAACCTCATCTTCGTATTCACTACCGGTAGAGCTAACTATAAAACCGTTGTCCGGCTGTTTCAACGTACCGCAATCTACAATAGTGCAGGTGGGCGCATTGTCGGACCATTCACCGTTCTCGCCGCATATGCGTGTAAATTGCGTTACAGTATTGGGCTGTTCGGTAATATGATAGCCGACATCACATGTGTATATCGCTTCTGCATAAACCTCCGTACCATCGGGGGTATCCACTGACGGATTTCCTAAAGCCGTCAACTCTCCACAGTCTGCAACACCAGTATCCGAATCAGTATCTGTATCCGTGTCTGTATCCGTGTCGGTATCCGTGTCGGTGTCAGTATCCCCATCAGGACCGGCATCCGGGTTAGTGCCGGAATCAGAATTTAGTTCTGTATCCGTCTCCGTCTCCGTGTCAGTGTCAGTGTCTGTATCAGTATCAGTATCAGTATCTGTATCTGTGTCAGTGTCTGTGTCAGTGTCCGTATCTGTGTCAGTGTCCGTATCGGTGTCAGTGTCTGTGTCTGTGTCAGTGTCTGTATCGACATCGGTATCGTTGTCCGTATCCGTATCGGCATCGCCGTCTCCGCTCGGTCGCTCTCCTAGATTTGGAACGTCATCAAAAATCATCGAACAGGCGGTTAGTAGTCCAAACAAAACAATAATTGTAAATCTTTTCATAAATTAAAACCTCAGTCCAAGTGACATATACTCACTCTGAAAAAACATAGATTTTCCGCAACTGCATACTTCTTTTTCAACAACATTTTCGGTATCAGTAACTATGTCCTTATACAAAATATAATTAATAATTTAGACCCAGTTTAGCAAACAAAAAACTTCACAATCAAAACAAATTTATGCATCTTCCACAATTGCAATTATGTCACCGGTTGATAATTCTACTTCCACTGTTAGGTTTTTCATTTTTACCGCTTTCGCATCGTGTATTCACCGACGAAAACCTTAACAATAGTATTCACAGTAGAATCGAATTACCCCCGGTAAATAAGACACACTACTTCATACACATAACTTTGGTTTGTGAGGGAGCAACGGTAATGCCTACTCCGTTGTCTGCATTGTGACTGGTGGGCATTAGCATCTTGGCGGCCGGTTTGCCCTTGATCTTTACATTGCCGCAACCCTTTTTCATTTTTGTCGGCCCCATAAACCGATTGCTCTTTATACCGCCCAGTACCCCCGCATTGTCACCGTTACTGAGCGCCGGTTTGGTTTTCAGTGTGTGGGCCGGACCTCCGTCAATAAGCACAGTGGGTATGGGCATTGCCCCCATCATCTGTTCACTAATATTAGGATAAGGCATGGGTATCGGACTCGGTGAAGGCGGAGCTGCAGTTTTACAAACATCCGGAAAGCAAACATTCTTGCCGCCTTTTTGACAGTTTAAAAACATGTTGCTTTAATCTCCTATCCCATAAAAATTTGTTTGCCGTCTATTTTTACGTTCTTCTTGGCCTTAAAAAATGAAAATGCGCTTCTCAGCGACAGTAGATTCTCTGCGGTCTGTCGAATGTTGCCGGCTGTTACACTATCCAAGCCTTCTACTTTGGCGTGTCGTCTCACAAAGTGTTGAACTGCGCTTTCCATCTTGCTTTCCAAACGCTTAGAAAATAACTTGATGTCTGTCAGTCCTGCTTCCACGACATGACCGAATATATTGATGTGCTGAAAAACTGCGTTTAATGCCTCACCGCTTAAACCTAAACGTTTTGCCGCCAACGAAAGTGCCTCAGAAGTAGTAAGCGCTATGCCTTCTTTGGCGCTGACAGTCAGAGTGCCGTTTGGAGCAGTCATAGACACATCTCCTTCCATGACGATAGAGGACGCCGATGGATCTTTTTGCTCAATGACTGCAAGAATATATGAGGTTTCCCCTACAAAAGCCAACAGCACTGTATCTTGAACTACAGGAGTCAACAAACAAGAAGCAGCTTTTTTGGCCTTGGCGGTGCGTCCGTACGCATCTACAGTCAAGTACTTACCGTCCAGTATACTTTTTACCGAGCCCAAGGATAATCCGGGTTCGTTTTCGGATAATTGTACTACAGATGGTATCATTTCATTTTTCCTTATCTTGTTATGTGAAACGCATAGGTCCATTGCTCGGCCTCTGCAAGGACTTTGTCTTTCACTCTGGCAGAACGGAGGTTAGCCCCTCTCCAGTTTGTTTCTTCATCTTTTATATTGTGAAGATCTGTTTGTGTCAGATCTGTTGCTCCCATATCCGCTCGCGTTAAATCCGCTTGAGCCAAAATAGAATAGGACAAACGGGCTTTGTGCAACGAAGCTCCGATCAATACGGCATCTGTTAAAACCGCTTCTGTTATGTCCGCACCGCTTAAATCAGCATCAACCAATTTCGATTCTTGAAAATTGGCGTTTTTCAGCATTGCATTAGGCAGGCGAGTTCGTGTCAAATCTGATTGACAAAACAAAGCAGCTTCGGCCGAAACTCCGGACAAGTCAGCATCTGTCAAGTTTGAGGTCATCAAGCAAGCACGGTTAAGCACTGCATTGCGCATATTTGAGCCGATAAGATTTGCGCTGTTAAGTTGAGCCCCTGTAAAATTAAGCCCCGACAAATTCATTCCGACAAAGGAGCATTCTACAAAAACTGTCTGAGTAAAATCGGCACCTGAAACAGCGAGTTTGGTCATGTCCATCTCAAAGAACACTGCCTTGTCTAGAACCGTACCTGAAATATCCACTCCTGACATATCGCAGGACATAAAGGTTGTACCGTTCAATGTACTTCCCGTAAAATTTGCAGCAGTCAGATCTGTCTCCATAAAGGTGCAGTCTTGTAAAGTGCATTCGGTAAAAACTGTGTTTGAGGCACTTGATTTAATAATGGAGAGCCCTTCGGTATTACATCCTGAAAATCCTGCATTTCTAATATCGCATTCACTAATTACAGCACCTGTGAGTGATGCATTGAAAAACATCGCACCAAAAAAATTACAGTGGTCAAAAATTGTATCACTGCCGAATGTGTCGGAAAAATTAGAACCTTCCATATTGCATTTCGAAAACACTATGTCCTTAAGTTCCAGTCCGGAAAAATCTATTCCGGATAAATCTTCCTCGTATATGGGTTCTTTGCAGCGGATTTTATATAAGACCTCGTCGCGGGTCATTGTTCCTCCAATATTGTGCGCGCAGTAATTGCGCCATGTAAATCTGTATCCTCAAATTGAGCATTCAACAGGTCTGCTGCAAATAAATGTGCGTTAACAAAGCTTGTTCTAAAGAGCAAGGTGCCTTGTAATGAGCTTTGCAACAAATCAGCGCCTTCGAAGCGCGCATCGGAAAGGTCAGCGTCGGTGAAATCCGAATTTCGTGCTATTGAGAAATTAAAAATGGATCGGTTGAGCGAGCTCTCACCAAACGCGGCGTGGAGGAGTACGGCATGGGAGAAATCTGCACCGGAAAGATCAGTTTGGCTGAAGTTAACAGATTCTCCCTGTACATGTGCGAATCTGCAGTTTTGAAACTTGCTGTTTAAATGCGTGTTTGCATTTTTCATTAAGGCCGCGTGAAAGTTAGCTCGTTTTGCGTTTACTTCTACAAAGCAGGCTTCTTTCAAGTCAGCATTAGCAAGGTAACCTTCTTCGAGTCGGCACTCCATTAATGAAATTCTTGCCATTTTCGCTCCATAGAATTTAGCACGATTAAAATTTGATTTTAAAAAACTGCATTCAGACAGGTCAGCACCGCTAAGGTCAGCATCTTCAAATTGTGATTCTTGAGCGAACTCAATTTTGAGAACCGCATCCTTCAAAGATGCCAATGTAAAATTTGCAAAATCCACAATGGACTCCGTTAGGTTTGCCCTTGTCAATTCTGTGCGAATCAGTCTAGCCTTTCCCAAGTTTGATTTGGATAAGTTTACATCTGATAGAACACTATCTGAAAAATCAACGCGAGCTAAAATGCATTCTGACATATCTGCGCCGGTCAGATCCGCACCTGTTAAATTGGCGCTGTCCATCATAGCACCCTTAAAATTTGCGCCTTGCAGCGATAGTCCAGAAAGATCAATCCATGACAAGTCTTCTTTTGCGAGGTTTTTGCCTAGCTTGTGCTGCTCAATTACCCAATTGCGAAGATAGTTTAGTCTTTCCGGTGTCGGCTTTTCGGGCGGATCCATGTAATGAGAAGCGCTTCGCCACATATCCTGTGTATCAGAATCATCATCTTTCGCGGCCTGGGACTCAGCATCTTCGACTCTCTTCAATGCAAGGTCCAACTCTTTTTGTTTTGCCGGGTTGTCAATGGTTTCAACTTTGGCTTTAAGAATCATATCTTTGGTTTTTTCAAATATGGATTTTTTTGACGCAGGCGCGGCGGCAGCAGCCATTACAGCATCGTAGTCTTGTCCGTGAATCTTACAGGACTCTTTTATTTGTTCTTCAACCAACTTTATGGCTTCCTCTTTTGTATTAACCCCTGCAAAACGGGATTGGGAGTTCATCTTTGCAATTAGCTGTTCAGCCTTTTCTATCTCCCGATCTGCCCATTCCTGCATTTTGCCAATGTCACTCATTTTTTTAAGTTTCGGTGCCGGACTGGGCGGAGGAAGAGTTATTCCTCTGAGGTATTCCTCCGGGTTTAGGCCTGCTGCAGCTATTATGTTTGCTGCTTTTTTCAATAACTTATCAGCATGTTCATCTTCTTGGCCTTGAGCAAAATCTGCCGATTCTTCGTCGTCCTCAAAAATGTTTTCTTCCTCGGGAATGCCTTCGGGCGGAGACAAATCATCTTCTCTGGCCATCCAGTCCGAAGAGGTTTCGTCGTCTTGTCGAAGTTTCACCGAGTTGCGATAGTCTTCGGCGCTTCTCGCCTTGCCGTCTTTAAGTTCCCATGCCAGCAGCAAAGTATCTACATCTACACCATAGAAAGTTTCGATTTCGAAGATGCCCCGCGATACGAGAATACCGCGCTGAACATTGGGAAACAGCCAAACGGTTTCCGGTGTTAGAGCTATCTCATTCCACTGTTCCTTTTCGCCTAACTTTTGAAGCACAAAACATCGCGGGCGAACGGCGGGAAGAGAACTTCTTATTTCCGGTAGGTCAGGATGCATGTGAGTAATGACAAAGCCTTCGTCACCTTTCCAATAGCCGTTTTTCAACTGCTGATCCTCAGGGGCAGTGTTGTAAAATGTGGGATCCATATCCACAGCCGGTTCCGGAAAACGCTCTTTCTCCCACTGTTTACCGTACTTCTTACCATACTTGCCCATACGAGCCGGCCAAGTAATATCGAGAGGACCGTATCCGCCGGGTACCAAGCAATCCGATGGAAAGGACATCATTTGATCCGGTCGCTCCACATTGGGCAAGAAGGAGGTTCTATCCCATTGCGGGTGCTCACCGGGCGGCAAGAAACCTTTGCCCATGGGATTGTCCGAATAATTAGGTCCTCCAAAAGCGCTTTTCCAACCTATATCCATTTCGACAAAAGGCTCGGGAGCAGAGGACTCCCAATCATGTCCCATCGCTCTCACCAAAAGATTGTCACCGGCAGAGCCTCTTTTCCAATAGCGATTTCCGGTGACTACCAAACGCTTGTAAATCGGGCCTATATCCATATCTACAAATAGCCGAGTAGCAGGAACACCGTTAGGAGCGCAGCACTTGCCGATGACCAAAACTTCACCGCGCACTTTGGGCATACACAAATCAAAAATCATATCCTTGTAACAGGAGTCCGAAATGGTTTGCCACATTTCCTGCTCAGTGCCGAGGGCTTGCGGATTGTGAAACGGAAAATAACTCAAAGACGCCACGCTCAGATAAAAGCGTCGGTCTTTAACAAAAGTACGGCTCATAAAGCCCTGCTGCATGGGTTTAATAACGTTCATATTAGTTTGTTTTTTCTACCGGTCAATTAGACGACAAATCATCTGTTTTCTTCTTTTGTTCATAGACCTTTTTATCATCAATGACAATAATAGTTGAATCTAGGCGGTGAATAGAAACCGAAATAGTCGAGACTTCCTGCTCAAAGCGAATTGTTATCTTGTTTGTTATCGTCGAAAGATACACAAGGCCTTGATGTTTTATACCATTCGGAGTCTTCAAACATTTCATGTATAGAAGCCGGATTCGTTTTAGCAAATTCAAAAAGAACCCACTGTAAATTGTTTTTATGCACGGTTACAGGTAGCTCATTATTTACTTTAAAATCAGAAACATAATTAGCCGGAACCCAAAATTTCTCTCGACGTAAAAAATATTCAGTTCCTTTGTCATGGAATTTTATTCTAAATTTTACCTTCATAGAGACTAGTTCTTCCATGTAGTCAGGCGTCGGAGGCAACATTAATGCAGAAAGTACTGTGGCAGTTGCTTCTCTGCCGTTGCTCAGTATATCTTTTATTATTTCAGCATTTTTGTTTTTATTTTTCGATTCTTTTTTAAAATTCCAAATAACAATATAAATTACAGAAAGTATAGATCCGATAACTATGATGATAGGCAAATAACTGTTCATTATTTTTGAAATCCTTCTTTTTATAGCTATTTTTTAGAAAACTCGCACTGTCTAAAATATTTAAGAAGTATTATTACTTAAAAGCTTCAGTTTCAGAATCTGTTTATAATTGTGCATCTTCCATTTTCATTCAAGCTCTTCTTCAATGAGACAAGCTCTTCTTCAATGAGAGGAAGAACATTTTGCGGATCATCAAAGATAATATTTAGCGCAGGTCCAACTTTGTCGAATTTGAAAAGAACCGAACGCGGATTATTTTTATTCACAATCACAGGCAAAACACTATGATGTTTAAAATCAGAATCATATTGCAAGGGAACTGCCATTTCTTTTCGAACCGGCTCATATTCTTCGCCTGTGTCGTTGAGTGTTATTTTATATTTTGCCATTGTAACACAGTATTCTGTAAAATCTGCTTTAGCTGTCATCCTTCCCCGCCCTTCCACTATCGGTTTTTCTACAATGCTGTCCATACTCATGTTTAAAGACCAAGGTCAAAGGCAAATCGATTCGGTTCCGTAGGATGAACCTTAACCGGCAGGACGGCTCCGACGTGGACTTGATGAACGTCTTTGACAAGAAACTTAAAAGAATTGAACGGAGGTCTCTGATAATTTGGATTTCCACTGACTAGTATGTACGGAGCTTCGCCTTCTTTAATTATTTCAACCGTTAGAATCAATCTGACAACTCCAGAAGACTCATTAAGCTGATCGCAAGAAAGTATTTTACCCATTGCCGGAATTCCGTGCTCCTTTACCATTTGTTTCTGTTTGTATTCGTTTTCTAAAAAGGCTCTATTCTTAGCGAGGTACTTCTTTATTTTTACGGCAACGTAAACAATAAGCGGTACTAAAATACCAATAATAATATACGATGTTGTACTCATTTTTATCCCCTTGGGAAATCAAAGCGTATTGTTACTTTGTTCGTTTTCGTTGAAATATACACAAGGGCCCAAAACACTATAACGTTTGGGATCTTCAAACATGTCATATATCGATATCTCATCCGAATTCAGTCTGCCAAATTCAAAAAGAACCCACTGTAGATTGTCTCTATGCACCGTTACCGGCAACTCATTGTTAACCCTGAAATCAGAAATATACTGCATCGGAACTCGGAATTCCTCTCGACGCAGGAAATACTCATCTCCAGTATCCTGAAATTTTATCCTAAATATGACCCTCATGTAGGATTCTTCATGAGGCAGATTCCTCATTGATACAGAAAGTATTGTGGCTGTTGCTTCTCTTCCATTGCCCAGTATCTCTTTTATTATCGCAGTATTTTTGTTTTCGTTTTTCTTCATTCTCTTTAAGGTCCGAATAAGAAAGAGTACCATTATAGATACCATTATAATTGAGAAGGCTATACCCCAAAAAGCGCTCATTTGTACTGTAACCTTTCTTTTTATCGCGATAAGCGAGACATCTCGCTCTTCTGTTAGAGGTTTTTCATCTTCCAGTTCTTTACTATCATTACATTACATACTATGCAATTTCACAGAAGTATTACCCATAGGGGATATCATCCAACAATCATAATTGTCGGCTTAATCTTATTTATCTTGAGATTTTCCTGTTTAATTTTTGCCGTTAACAAGGTTAGGGCAAGAGCGTTTTTTACAATTTCCTTTTTTGTCTTATTGACGATTTGATCATCAATTACGACGCTGCAGTTTTTCGTGTGATATACTGAGAATAATTGCTCAAACTTAAAACCAAGTCTAATATCTTCAGTAGCACCGACTCTTATGTCTTCTCTTGCGCCGACATTTAATTTGAAATTATTGCCCAACGTGACATCTTCCTTGTGACCCAAGGTCAACCACTTCATATCAGCGTCACCTTTGATTTTGGTAGTGCCTATTGCGTGAAGGGTATAATCTCCGTCTACATCAACGGTCTTATTACCGCCGATGTGTTGTGTCTGGTCGAGGCCGACTTTTAAATCTTGAATACCGTGAATTGTTTTAACCTGCTCGCCGGAAACGGTTACATGTTGGTTTTGGATTATCATGTCGTGAAGATTTATGTTTTCTGTATACAGACCTGTCACTGTTAGCTTGGAATCATTATTGACAATTACCGTGTTGGTACCGTCTATTGTTTCTTTATTTTCTCCCGAAATATTTCGTTCTACGTCTTTGAAGTACTGAAGCAGTTTTGTGTCCACTTCATGGTTGCACGTCTTGCTATACAATTGCATGTGAACGTCGGCGTTTAAATATATATCGCCCACTGTTTGAAGTGCAATGCCCGGACACGATTGGTTGTCTGATTGTAAAATATGGTTTTGGCCGTTGAAACCGCTGATGCCCGAAACATCGCGGTAGTCTGTGCTGATGGAGGAGCCTGTCGGTTTTGTAGCTGGTTTTTTCTCCGGCTCTATAGGTCCCGGACCCAGTGCAAGTTTAGCTGCCATTTTTAATTCTCCTTTTTCCCCTTTTCTTAACTAAACGTTTTTATCGTAAATTTATTTGCCGGATTATTGGATGATACAACCTTTCCTGTCGGTCGATAGCCGACTATCACCCAGTCGTTTCCCTTGGTTCGATGGATTCTTTGTATCCATACATGGTTCCCTTTTCGCGGTAGGTGGAGCATGCCGCCTCCTTGGTCGTGCCAGGCTACTGCAACTTTCACTCGGATCGGGTCTTCGAACTCTTCTGCTTTTACCATGCACACAAGCTCTTTCCCTTCGGTTACCCAGGCGTCTTTGGTAATTTCCGCCACCACCAGACCCGAACCTGTAGCGGAGGCTGCCGATTCTAATGACTGGACTCGGTTTCTTAGGGCTTTTACTTGGGCTTGCAGCATGCTTACTGCTCCCATCAGTTCTTTTATCGCCTCGGTGTTTTCTTCCGGTCGGGCCTCCGGATTGAATTTGATTTTAGATACGTTTTTAAACTTTGGACTCATGCTCGGCTTGCCCGCAGGGTCTAGATCAAGCGCAGAATCTAATATCATTTGTTCGTCTACGTCCGTCCATGTGTCTAGCGGCCTAATAGGGGCCAACGGTTCGGCGGCAAAAAAGAAATTTTTATAATCAACATCTTCTGAGCCTTGTTCTGTCAGAGCGGCGAGCACTGTTTGCTCGAAGGTGTGATGGGCTTTGGTAACAAGAACTTTGTACTTTTCCGCCGAGCGGTAGTCTTTTATAGCAATTCTTTTTCCCGGTCTAACCCGAAAATGATCCGTTTCTCCCTGATAGGTTACTCTAGCTGCGATAAACCCGTCAGCTATGACTTTACTCGACTGCCGAGCGGTGTTATTCGCATCTTCCAAGCCCTCCGGCACAAACAGATTTACAACTCCTTTTGAGCCGGCCTTGTCCACACTATTCGTTTGAGTTTTGGGAGTGACTGAGCCGTCCGCCAAGAAGGCTACGGCATTGACTTTTTCAGGTACTGTCCGCACTAAGCGTGTTATTTCGGCTATGCGTCTTTTCGCTTGCTCCATGCCCATGGAGCTGACTACCGGAATTTCGCATTCTACATTGGGAAAGAACGCCGAGTTGTCAACCAGATGGAGCATTTCCTCTTTTGAGCCTTCATCATCACAGGCGAAGTAGAAATTTATACCGGCATTGGTAACCAAACTTTTAAAAAAGCTGAGATCGGAGTTTCCGGTGTGAAGCAATTGGTTAAAAGCCGGATAAACATCTTCTTTTTGATAGTTTTTGGTGTAGTGGTTATTTTCAGTAAAGCCGTGTTCTTTGAGAAGGTCATCTATAACCTCGATGCGGCTCATATTCGGAAAAGAACGACAGTGGGTATAGTAGTTGAGTTGCCAAAGCTTGGGTCTTACTACCATTGTATAATAAAAAGTATCGTTGTCCGCAACGCTGCCGGTAATGTCGATCATTTCAAAAACAAAACCGTCAAAACGAACCTTATGCATTTCATTATCAATGACATCTTCCACATATAGAGTAATGGGCGAGCCGATAACAGCTTCAATGTCAGAACTCTTAATAGCAGTATGACCGGCCAGTTCTAAGTCGATCATGCTGATCTGATTGATTCCTTCATCTATGTGTGCTTTGACCACGCCTAAGTGTTCCGTCAAAGCACTGCATCGAATGTACAATTTCATTTTTATTCACTCTCCTGTTAAGCAATCTTACGTTGTCACAAGACGACTTGGATAACAAGAGTATTCATTTTTGGTTTAGATCTATAAGAGGTTCGTTGCTGTGAAAATGCCGCCGCTTTTAATACTATATTAAGAAGTCTGCACTTAGCGCTGAAATAACTTCGCTCAC
>CAYWLQ010000159.1:0-11183 GCA_964458775.1 uncultured Myxococcales bacterium
AAAATAACAGGTCCGTCCCCAACATGTCAACATGACAGGACCGTCCCCCTCTTTTGTTTGTTTTTATTCTTCCTTGACGTAACCCTCCCTTACCGCTTTAACCTCAAATTCGCATTATGCGTACAGAAGATTACATAGGAAACGCCATAGAAGAAAAGACGATGCAGTGGTTATCGGCGGTTAGATCTCGAACTGCTGCTCGACCTCAGCTCAAGTTTAATCCTCAACGGGCGGCTTTGCTTATTGTTGATATGCAGCGATATTTTGCGGCGTCTGACGGACGATGTCGGATTTTGGCATGCGACGGTGTTGTCAAACGGGTTGAATTGCTGCTCAGTGCTTGGCGAACCGGCGGAGGAACGGTTATTTTTACCAGACACTGCCATTCCGGAAAGCATGATACCGGTATGCTGGGTCGTTTCTTTTCGGATTTTATTCGCGAAGACGAGGAGTCGTCTGAAATAATTGACTCTCTGCACCCTCTGCCGAACGAAAGTGTTATCAAGAAAAAAACCTATGATGCTTTTCTAAATACAAATCTGGAAACTCTGTTGCGTGAAAAAAAGCTGGAACAGGTTTTAATAACCGGGGTATTAACTCATATGTGCTGCGAAACCGTTGCCAGGTCAGCTTTTTGCCGGGGATTTGAAGTTTATATTCCGGCTGACGGAACAGCCTCGCGCACAGAAGAGCTTCATTTGAATTCTCTCATCTCTATGGGGGATTCGGTTGCCGTTATAACATCCGTTGAAGAGGTACTTTTATCGTGGAATCAAGCAGTATTGCCGATGTTATAATTGTCGGTGCCGGCCCCGGCGGCGTTTCGGCGGCTGTGCAGTGCAAACGATTGGGCTTAAAACCTATTCTGTTAGATGAAACGGGACAAGCCGGCGGCCTTGCAATATGCGCAAACCGAATCGAAAACTATCCCGGGTTACTCCCCATGAACGGCAGAGAGTTTGCTGAACTTCTTCGAGAGCATATCCGGCGATTTGGCATTTTAATACAGCCTGCAAAGGTCAAGGCTGTAGACTATTTAGACAATGGTTTCTCAATTGAAACTGACATCGGCGTCTTTTGTTCTAAGACCGTTGTATCTGCGGTAGGTACAGCTCCTAAAATTTTAGATTTGCCAGGAGCGGAGTATCTCAAATACTCACCTTTGGAATTGCCGGAAGACAATTGTCTGACTGCTGCCGTTATCGGCGGAGGAGAAGCCTCTCTTGACTATGCAATGTCGTTATCATCCAAAGGAATACCGGTAACTGTTCTAGTGAGAAGTAAAAGGCTTAAAGCTTCGGGTCTCTTGGTAGAATCGGCTATCAAGAACAACAAAATCAACATTGTCTTCGGAGCCGTTCCCTCCAAAATAGAACGCAATTTCGACAAGTTAACAGTTCAATTTTGCTGTTCATCAATTAAATCAATTAAAGTTGATAATGTAATAGCAGCAATCGGTCGAGTTTCTCGAATAAAAGAAGTACTAAAAGAACTTGACCAAGAATGCTTTGAGACTGTATCGACCCCTTGGCCGGGACTGTTTGTAGTCGGAGATGCACGATTAGGTTCGCTCGGCCAAGCAGGCATTGCTGTGGGAGACGGTCTTCTGGCAGCGCAACACGCCGCTCACTATATTGAGGCTAATTACTGCAAATGAGAATTGTTCAGGTTACAGGGAATATTGAATTGGCGCGTGTTTTTACCGCCGAAACCGATGACGGTTCTTTGATAGAGTTTGTGGAATCAGTACAACGCCCCAAAAGTCGCGAGGATAAATGGGTACTCATCGTATCCACTCTAAAAGGCTGCCCTGTTAAATGTCCTATTTGCGATGCCGGCGGACACTATAGAGGAAAGCTGACAAAAGAAGAAATCCTCGCCCAAATAGAACACCTAATCCGAGACCGTTTTCCCAACGGTCGTGCCCTTGTTAACAGACTAAAGATACAGTTTGCCAGAATGGGAGACCCTGTTCTAAATTCCCAAGTACTGGATGTACTGGAAGAATTGCCTGTGCGGCTTCCTAACACTCCTGTTCAGCCGAGCATATCAACCGTGGCACCGGCGGGAAGCAACACATTTTTGGAAAAAATGGCCGAAATAAAGAATCGGTTATATCCGAACGGATGGTTTCAAATGCAGTTTTCTGTGCATACCACCTGTGACATTGCCAGAAGAAAACTGATCCCAATTAAAACCTGGACCATGAGTCAAATAGCCGAATTCGGAAAAACATTTGTCAAACCCGGTGACCTTAAAATATCGTTAAATTTTGCTCCCGCAGAAGGCTTTCCGTTTTCAACAGAAAGTATCGGCCGCATTTTTTCGCCGGAGCTTTTTTGTATTAAACTGACACCTATAAATCCCACCGCCTCTGCGTCCGAATCAAAACTCAAAAGCATTGTTGATCCTGACCATCCGGAACTGTGCGAACCTTATATTAGAAAACTTAAAGAACTGGGATTTGAAACCATTTTAAGCATCGGCGATCTCGAAGAAAACGCCATAGGGTCAAACTGCGGAATGTTTGTTAACAAGCTAAAAGAAAAAGACTCGGCTGCTTTATGACGATTTATAACGCTTGATTCCAATAACAATATCTATATCCTATATAAAAAAGAGAAAGGTAGAATAACGTGACAGAATTTGTTTTTACAATGCACAATGTGCGCAAGGTTTATCCTCCTGATCGCGCAGTGATAAAGGGAATGACCTTGGCTTTTTTGCCCGGCGCAAAAATAGGGGTAATAGGCTCCAACGGTTCAGGCAAGAGCACTCTGCTGAAAATCATTGCAGGAGTAGAAACCGAGTTTTTGGGAGAAGTGTGGAAGGAACCGAGTATTCGTATAGGCTATCTTCCGCAGGAACCGGTACTGGATGAAACCCTGGACGTAAGAGGCAATGTAGAAAAGGCTGTCTTTGCGACAAGGTCTTTGCTGACAAGGTATGAGCAGCTCAACGAAAAACTGGCCGAAGACATATCGCCCGAAGAAATGGAAAAAGTCTTAGAAGAAGTTGCAGAAGTTCAAGATGCCATTGAAGCTTGCGACGGGTGGGAATTGGACAGTATGTTGGACAGAGCCATGGATGCTCTGCGTCTTCCGCCCGGTGACACTGATGTAACAGTAATATCAGGAGGCGAAAAACGTCGAGTGGCGTTGTGTCGTTTGTTATTGGAAAAACCTGATGTACTTCTTCTCGACGAACCTACCAACCATCTCGATGCTGAGTCTGTAGCTTGGTTGGAGCGCCACTTGCAGGAATTTCCGGGCACTGTAATTTCAATTACCCACGATCGATACTTTCTCGACAATGTAGCAGGTTGGATTTTGGAAATGGACAGAGGCGAAGGAATTCCGTGGAAGGGCAATTATACCTCCTGGCTTGAGCAAAAGGAATCACGTCTGGCTGTAGAAGAAAAACAACTGTCAGCAAAAAGGGAAACCCTTAAGCGAGAGCTGGAATGGGTCCGCATGAATCCCAAAGCAAGGCAAGCAAAAAGCAAGGCCAGATTGAGTAGGTACGAACAACTTCTCAACGAGGACTCAAACGCCGCCGAACGCGAAGCCCATGCAGAAATAATAATTCCGGCCGGCCCGAGGCTGGGAGACAATGTTGTAAAAGTTGTAAATCTTGTAAAAGGTTACGGAGATCGCCTACTGATTGACAACTTGAATTTTCTGCTGCCGCCCGGAGGCATTGTCGGTGTTATAGGAGGCAACGGTGCCGGTAAAACAACACTGTTTAAACTAATAACAGGAGCCGAGTTACCTGACAGCGGTACCGTAACAGTCGGCGATACGGTTCAAATGGCGTACGTGGATCAAACCCGTGACGCACTAAATCCGGATAATACTGTTTGGCAGGAAATTTCAGGAGGACAAGATAATATTCTATTGGGCAAGAGAGAGGTCAACTCAAGAGCGTATGTATCTAAATTCAACTTCAAAGGTGCAGACCAACAAAAACGAGTGGGAGATTTATCCGGAGGAGAAAGAAACAGAGTTCACCTGGCCAAGCTTCTAAAAAGCGGAGGCAATCTCCTACTGTTGGACGAGCCGACCAACGACTTGGATGTAGACACACTAAGAGCACTGGAAGACGCACTACTTTCCTTTGCCGGCTGCGCAGTGGTAATCAGCCACGACCGCTGGTTCTTGGATAGAATAGCAACCCACATCCTGGCCTTCGAAGGAGACAGCAACGTGATATGGTGCGAAGGAAACTTCAAAGACTACGAAGCTGACAGAAAGAAAAGACTGGGAGCCGACGCAGACCAACCCCATCGAATCAAGTACCGCAAGCTAACCAGGTAAAGAGACAACCGAAGCGCCTCTCTGTTACCACAAAGCATAGATTTCGGTGGCCGACAGAAAGCCGTCTTTTTCTACTATGCCTATTCCTACATGAGTATAGTTTGGATTAAGAATGTTTATTCGGTGTGCCGGACTGTCCATTAAATTGCGGTGAATTCTAAACGGAGTTGTGCTGCCGGCAATGTTTTCGCCGGAACGAGACGGAGATAAACCCGCTGCTTCTAATCGCTTGGCCAAGCCTCCGAATTGAGGCGAGGTATGACCGAAAAAATTATTTCTTGCCATATCCAGGCTGTGTTTTTTCGCAACGGCATCCAATCTTTTGTCTCTGATCATCGCAGGTAATCGCACCTTCTTTCGACTGGCGTTGAGAAGACTTAACAGTTCTTCTTCGGGGTCAGAGTTTTCTCTATTTTTGGGGTCTCTTACCACCACCGGGCCTGCATCGGGTTCAACATCAGCAAAAAAAGGCACCAGAAGCACTGTTTCAAAACCGTGTCCTGTATCGTGCAGCAACTCTAATTCATATCTTCCTTTTTGTGTTATCGGAATTTCAAAAGAGCTTCGCCCTCCCGACTTGCGAAGGCTCGGCTCGGGCTTAATAACTGTTGTATCGGGAAGACCTACAAACAATTGAACGGAGCCGTCCTTGCCATCTAGAGACCTAACGCTTAACAATTGTTTTGAACCGCTGTTTACCGAGACAGGAAAAGGATCTATTTCAAGAGTACGTTTAACTCCTATCCACACTGCAAGACTTCTTGTTCCTTCCGAGGCTACACCAATGCCGCAATGTGTCCAGTCTTTTCCCCTAGTCGAAACCATGTTCGTAAGAAAGGCGCGAGATTCTTCATCCAGTGTTATGACTGCCGATTCTATTCCGTAGTCAAATGAACCGGTCTTAAGAAGCGTAAATTTTAAATGCTCGATCTCTCCGTCTTCATGAGAGGCATCAGGACTTAACATTAAAGCTTTTGCGTGATGAGAAGCCGCTGTAACCAATCTATCATCACGCTTGCATCTAACCAATCTAAACAAGTCAGACCACATTGATTCTTCAATTTCGTTAAATTTGGGAATATCTATTTTCCCGCCGTATTCAGACACCCATGCCATTGAAGTTTGATTTTCTTCATTTTGCTCGACGGGCTTTTCTTCATCTATTGTAGGGGATTCGACCTGGTCAACCTTTGCTCCGCATCCCGCAGTAACAAAGGGAAAAATTAGAAACGTTAAGAATAACAAGCAAACTTTCAAGCTGCGTTCTTTCCGCAACACTTTTTATATTTTTTTCCGGAACCGCAAGGACATACGTCATTTCGTCCGACTTTAGGGGTTTCTCTTTTAACAGTTCCCTGTTTGGTCGGAGCCTCTCTGAGAGCACCGTCTCCCCTACCCTCCACGGTTTTTCTGGCTTTTTTGGGCATGGCAATACGCTGTGCATCTTCTTGGGATTCCACACGAACATGAAACGTTTTTTCGATAACCGTAGATTTAATATTGGACATCATTGCAGTAAAGAGTTCATACCCCTCACGCTTGTACTCTTGCTTTGGATCTCGATGTCCGTATCCTCTAAGACCGATACCTGAGCGAAGTTGGTCCATTCCTTCTAAATGATCCAACCACTGCCTATCCACTTCTCTTAAATAGAAATGGCGAAACGCAGCAATAAGCACATCCATGCCCATAGTCTCTTCTTTTTCGGCAATCTGTGACTCAACCTGGCTGTACAACTCTTCAGCAACTGTATCGGCACTGTGCTTACTGTTCAAATTTTTTGGAGTAAATGCAAATTTTGCCTGTACGGCTCTACTCAATTCCTCCAAATCCCAACCTTCCTCATGAGTTGATGAGCAATAGTCTCCTACCAAATTGGAGATAACTTCATCTATGTCATCCAACATGCGTTCACGTTGCGCAGCCAGAGAACGAGGAACTGTATCCAACAACTTTTCCATTACCTGGCGAGGGTCTTCGAGTCCTTCAAGTTCGGGCTTACATCCGAAAAAGGCGTAAACCTGCTGCTCCACATGGCTTGTTCTTACCTTTAGAACGTTATCGATAGTGGGCACGGGAAGCTCACCGTTAGGTCCGGGAGGGGGAGGAGGCGATAATTCTCCTGTCATTATTATTATTTTACTTAAAAAAGGCTCGACATAATTTCTATATCTATCGATCTGCTCTTCGGGAACTTCGACTTCCACATATCGTTTAGTATCCTCTCCCCCTCGCAACTTGGTAGCATCCGCTAGACCGACCTCAGCCTTGTAGTTGCCTTCCAGAACCTGTTTGCGCAGTGCATATACAGTCTTGCGCTGCTGATTCATAACGTCATCGTATTCTAACAAATGCTTTCTGGTATCAAAGTTTCGATGCTCCACTTTCTTTTGAGCATTTTCAATAGAACGAGTTACCATCTTATGTTCGATGGGTTCACCTTCTTGCATTCCCATTCTATCCATCAAACCTACCAGGCGTTCGGCACCGAAAATCCTCAGCAAATCATCTTCTAATGACAAAAAGAACCTGGATGATCCGGGATCTCCCTGTCGTCCGGCTCGACCTCGCAACTGATTGTCAATACGTCTGGACTCATGCCTTTCGGTTCCGACTATATGCAAACCTCCTGCAGCCAAAACCTCCTCGCGTTCCAATTCACACTGCCTTTTATATTCGGCAACCAACTTTGCATAACCGTTGGGATCTTCATCAGGATTGATTTTACCCCTGGCCATCATTTCGGCATTGCCTCCCAATATGATGTCAGTTCCTCGTCCCGCCATGTTTGTTGATACAGTTACCGAGCTCTTTCTTCCTGCCTGAGCCACCACAAAGGCTTCTTGTTCGTGATGCTTGGCATTGAGTACGTTGTGGTCAATTCCTTTTCTTGTGAGGAGTCTATGGATAGCTTCTGATTTCTCCACGCTCACCGTTCCCACCAGGGCGGGCTGTCCCCGTTCCACGCAGTCTCTTATTTCATCCACGATAGCGTAAAATTTTTCTTTCTCAGTTTTATAGATAACGTCTTGTTTATCTTTACGAACACAGGGCCAGTTAGTTGGAATTACAGTTACGTCCAGGTTGTACGTTTTGTGAAACTCTTCAGCTTCGGTATCAGCAGTACCCGTCATTCCTGCCAGTTTTTTGTAAAGCCTAAAAAGATTCTGAAACGAAATAGTGGCTAGAGTACGGTTTTCTTCAAGAATCGGCACGTTTTCCTTAGCTTCCACCGCTTGATGCAAACCGTCAGACCATCGTCTTCCCGGCATTTTTCTTCCGGTAAACTCGTCAATAATTACAATCTTGAGATCCTCAGAAACCATGTAGTTAACATCACGCTTATAGAGATAATGGGCCTTTAGTGCCTGATTGACATGGTGCAGATAGTCGATGTTCTCAGGATCAAACAAATTGCCGATATTAAGAGCGCTCTCCACGCGGTCCACACCCTCTTCCGTCAAGGTAACGGAATGCCCCTTTTCGTCGACCACAAAGTCAGTATCTTTTCTCAATTTTGGGATAATATTGTTTACATGAACATACAATTCCGAAGACTGCTCCGGCATACCTGAAATAATAAGAGGGGTTCTTGCTTCGTCGATAAGAATGGAGTCAACTTCATCTACAATGGCAAAATTCAGCTTTCTTTGAGCATATTCATAAATGCTGAATTTCATGTTATCACGTAGATAATCAAAACCGAATTCGTTGTTTTGGCCGTAAGTAATATCCGCAAGATAAGCATTTTGCTTTTCGGCACGACCTTGTCCATGGACAATGCAACCCACTTCCAATCCCAAAAAATTATAGATATTAGACATCCATTCGGCGTCGCGAGAGGCCAAATAGTCGTTGACCGTAACGATGTGTACTCCTTCGCCGGTTAAAGCGTTCAAGTAAGCCGGCGCCACCGCCACCAGGGTTTTACCTTCACCGGTCTTCATTTCTGCGATACCGCCTCGATGAAGAGTTATTCCTCCTATGAATTGAACATCAAAAGGACGGATTCCCAAAGTTCTTACAGATGCTTCCCTTACCGTGGCAAAGGCCTCCGGAAGAATATCATCCAAGGTCGCACCGTTGCCGAGCTTTTCTTTAAACTTGGCGGTTTGGGCTCGAAGTTGAACATCTGTAAGTCTCAGCACGGCCGGTTCATAAGCACATATCGCTTCCAGAACAGGCCTGATGTTTTTCATTTTCCGCTCGTGGGCAGTTCCAAAAATCTTTTTTACAACATTCAGCATTATTTAAAGCCTCTCGGACAAAAAACGTCCGAATAAATTTCGAAGTTGAGACATTACCCAAAAACCTCGAATTTGAGCAACAAGTAATACCCGAATCGTCAAAAGGCAAGAGGTGAGTCAAAAAATAGAGCAATAAAATACTCAACAAACGCATCTCAAGCTATGCGTATTTTGCCGCATATCTATCGTATGCATTTTTGATATATGTCGTCTGATTTCACAAAACAGAAAAAAAGAAAATATTCCTGACCACCCAATGTATATATGCAAAGATTACAACAAGATACATGAGAACTGCCTGACCGCCGCGCCCACGAGGGGCGCGGTCAGGATGAACGACTTTGTCGTTAAGCCCGGAGGGCTGGAAGCTGACTGTTCTTGATCCGGCTCCAGTTAACTATTATGTTTTTGAAATTTCTATTTATGATGAGACAGTAGCGGTTCGAATTTTTTGAGGGAAAGGGTTATTCCAGTACAACTACGCTTCTAATCTTGTGACATTCCGGTTCTTCACCCCAAAGCAGTTTTCCGTCTTCTCCGTAGGCTGTAATATATTTCGTCTTCTGTGTGGTTTCGGTAAGTCCTTGGGAGCTCCAGTCGTTATCGGGATTCCATGGACATGCATTTTCTCCGTATTGCAAACCGAAATCTACCAAAGAGTATCTGGGACCGTCAGTCCACATGTTGGCTCCCCAGAATTTCTGACCTTCATAGTTCAGAACAAAATACCACATGTCAGCATTTTTATCACAGGGGAACGGGCCTTCCAGCGTCGTAGCCTTGGGCTGCCAACCGGAAGTATTGTCGTTGGAAATATGGGCAGTAATAGTGCTAGGATCTATACCTGCATTTGCAAGCTCTGTAATATCCATATAAAAACGTGTCTGCAGATGCTCATTGTATCTTGGAGGATGAATAGTCTCATTTATCATGTGAATTTCAACTTGAGAGCGACAGTCTCCCTTATTGTTCCACCTAGCCATGGTATAAAACTCATCAATTCGTTGTTCGGCCGGCGGGAATTTTGGATCAGGACATCCTGTTGCACCGTTGTTTACATAGTTTCCGGCCAGAGCACCTACCCAAGCAGCGTTGTAGTCAATGGTTACTTCGTTGGCAGAATAATCCTGTCTGTTATCCTCATGAGTATCATCCAGTCCGGAAGGTCCGTTAACCAGAGCTCCCCAGAGAATGTGACGATTCTCTGTGGGATTATCCAAATCTGCATATATCGATGCATGACCCGCCGCATGGTGCGGCTGCAAAGGATAGTTTGGAGAAAGATCCGTAAAGCCCATCATGAAAGATTTGCCTTCAGGATTACCGTTTACTTGATTATCTCCCAAAAGGTAACGAGACTGCCTGGTTGCCCATTCCTTAATGCGTTGAGAATCGCGATCTTCCGGGAAGTTCTTGGCATAGGACATTGCTACAAGCTGTCCGGCCGCATTGTAACGAGCAGAACCCCAATTAACAAAGAATTTTGCCGCAAACCCTTGTCCTGAATGCTGACCGTCTACCCATCCCATAGTATCAGCCCTTGCTATATACTGGAACAGCTTGGCATATTTATGTCCGGCTTTTGTCATTGCAGCAGCCAAACGCACAAACAAACCGGAACGTACAGAATTCCATACATGTGTCCAGCTCTCATACCAGCAGGCATTCTCTTCGCTAAAGGAATCCCACTTGATTAGTGTTTCTACACAATTTACGTCAAAGCCCGGATAGTTAAACGTCCACTCCGCTGCCTCATCAAAATAAAATTCTTCCCCTGTAGCCTCATACAGCCAAACAGCAGCCCATCCCAAATCATCCCATGCATATTCCGAAGTATAAAGACCGCCGTTGTCGCTTGAGGTTGTACTCGGATATTGTTTCGCAAAATTATAAAGCGCAATAGCGTGATTGAGTGCGTTTTGCGAGTACTCAGGCCTTTGGTTTTTGGTAACAAGAGAGGTTAATGCCAACGCAGCTGATGCAGCAGCAGTTACGTCAGCAGCAGGATTGTCGTGAGTGGTAAAAAAGAGTTTTCTGGGACAACGCCCCGCATCTCTAAGTTCCGGCGGTATCCATCCGCAAGAGTGATCACCGACCCCTCCGTCTTGGTGAGCAAAGCCGACTAGGTTCCACTGATCGACCGGCAAGGATTTGTCTTCAATAAAAGTGCCCTTTAAAAACCAGTCTGCCGCCCAAGTAATCTGATCAAGAACCTCAACATCCAAACCGGTGTTATAATAGGCTTCGGGAAACTCAAATACTGACCATGCAACTGTCGATGCCATAAAGCCGGTCGTAAGCGAGAATTTGATAAAGTCACCGGCATCATAGTAACCGCCGGAGTGATCTATGAAACCGTCTCCGTCCGGATCAAAAATATGTCGATATTTCTCAATGGTTGCAGCTGACATGCTGACTCCGTTGGGATCGTCGGGGTCAAGCTTGAATCGACCGTCACTGGTATGAGCAGGACCGCGCCACTGTACATCTTTGCAATAGGCTTCTTCTCCTGATTTATTAACATTGAAAAACCACAAGGCCATCTGCAAAGCCCTAGCCCATAAGCCCTGATCACCTTGGCATTTCGCTTCATCCGGGAAAGAAGGAGGTATACACTTTT
>CAYWLQ010000159.1:11196-12918 GCA_964458775.1 uncultured Myxococcales bacterium
CCGCAAAATCATCAAACGGCCAATCGAAATCATAGATACCGTCGTCGTCTATATCTGTATCGCTATCCGAGTCTGCATCGGTATCGCTGTCCGAGTCTGCATCGGTATCGCTATCCGAGTCTGCATCAGTATCACTGTCTGAATCAGCATCGGTATCGCTGTCCGAGTCTGCATCGGTGTCACTGTCTGAGTCAGCATCGGTGTCACTGTCTGAGTCAGCATCGGTGTCACTGTCTGAGTCGGCATCGGTATCGCTGTCTGAGTCAGCATCAGTATCGCTGTCTGAGTCGGCATCGGTATCGCTGTCTGTGTCAGCATCAACATCTCCATCGACATCTGAGTCTGTATCGCCGTCTGAACCGTTAGGTTTTGTATTAGAATCAGAATTCTCGGGGGATTCGAGCCCAGGATGAATGTCTTCGCTACAAGAGAAGATCAGCAGAAAACCCATTGATAAAAAAATGATTTTCATAATTGATTGCATTTTGTGACCTCTTTTTAGGATACTGAAACAATAATGTTTCATTAATATTAAGATCTCCTTAATGTTAATTAATACCATAAAATCATACAAAACTTGCTTTTTTTATGAAAAATAAAAAGATAATTTCAAAATACTATCTGCACAAATTGTGCCTTTGCGGCATTAGTTTCGAATATGACAAGCACAACTTTGAACAGAAGACTATTGTAGAAAAAACCTATGAGCTGCTAATACCCAATAATTCCAAGTAATCACGATAGATTTCAAGGTTATCACTGGTAACTAAATCTATGCCTGTATCAAAAATATCATCGTTATCACCTGTCAACCAGGGGGATAAAATATTTTTGGTTTGTTCTGCCCCTAGTACGTCCATAGAATAAAGAATGTATACAGATAAATACCCCATCCAATACGGACGTTGCGCCACAGCTGCACTGATGATTCCTTCATCTAAAAAAGCTATAGTTTCAGGTTCCATATCAAAAGCAACAATCTTTATTTCATCTTCTTTTCCTAATGCTTGTATGGCTCTTGCCGCTTCAGGACCGTTGTAAGCCCAAATGGTAATTATTCCGGACAGGTCTGCATGGGTTGCGATAGCTTGTTCCACATTATTGTACGCGACGGTAAAATCTACATTATCCTCATAAGGAGGAAGCAGTTCAATCTCGGTTCCGTTAAAAGCTTCTTGTATACCATCATATCGTTCAGAAGCATTATTGTCTCCTGTAAATACACCTGCAAAGACTGCAACTTTCCCCTGGTTGTTTAAAAGTCTCGCCATTTCTTTACCGGCTTGACGACCGGCGCTTTTATTAATGGTGCCCAAATACAATTGACGCTGACTTTCTGCAATGCCGTCCGAGTCAAAAGTTATAACTTTAATGTCGTTTGTAATAGCTTCCTCTATGAGCGGTTCCATTGCAACAGCGTCAAGCGGCGAAACAGCTATACCCGAATAGTCCTTGTTTATAGCATCCTGAATAATTTCAATTTGTTCATCCAAATTTCCGTTGGGAGGAGCCGAAAACATAGAAGTACAACCGATTTCCTTTGCAGCATGTCCTATACCTATCTGATTAGGTATCCAAAAATCGCAAAGCAAATTGGCTATCACTGTAATCTCAGCATATTCGGGATCTCCTTTGCCCTCTATTGCTGATGCAAGAGCATCAGCAGCCTGGAGTTTGGACATTTCAAAGTAAAAATGAAATAGTTTTTTGAGATCGATATTG
>CAYWLQ010000160.1:0-12816 GCA_964458775.1 uncultured Myxococcales bacterium
TGTGAGCCATAAGCCTATTTTTACGTAAACTTTTTCATATTTTTCTTCATGGGAAAGAAACCGCAAAAAGCGATTATCGTTCACATCGTTCGCACTTTTCACCGAAGACCCCCTTTAAGTTCTATACCCATATAAAAATAGCCCGCTCTTTCGTGTTTTTTTACATAACCCCGATTGGTCAACCGATTGCCCAAAGCTTTTTGTGAAATCACCCGTTCACCGCGCGTTTCTGTCCAGTTTTTGAAACTTGTATAAAGATCTTTTGCTGATACCTTCCCTGCGTGAGAAGTAATAATTTCTTCCTGTATCCATTGACCTATAACGTCTTCTTCGGACTGGTACTCATTAATGACACTGGAGACACAAGAGGGTATTTTTAAACCTATATTATACCAAATTTGTGCACCCATAACCAACCAAGACAAAATCGCTTCGGCATCGGCCTTAAGTTTTTCAGAAAGCAAAGGATCTCGTTTTTCCTCCGAAATAGTAACGGTGAAAGGAATTAGAACCAATCGCCGCCAAATGCCGTTATCCGTTCCTGAAATTTTGGGCTTGTGATTTGTTGACAAAACTAATTTATGTGTCGCTTTGAAATCAAAGCGCTCCTTGTAAAGAAATCTCCCTTTGATGATAGACTCACCGGTGAGGTCCTTTAATAAACCCTCGTCAAGCTTCCTTCCCTCGTCGGTTTCTGAATCCATAGCCAAGCGGACACCGTACAAAGAAGAGACCATAGTTTCAGCGGATTTATCACGGCTCTGAACGAACAAACCTCTTGGTGCTTTGATTGCATAATCTGAACCAATGGTATTAGAAATTGATTCCCAAAACTTGCTTTTGCCGTTGGCACCAGAGCCCCAAGCTATGAAAAATTTCTCTTCGCGCGTTGAACCCGTAATACAATAGCCTGCAATTCTGTGAACCATTTCTCTTATTTCGCTATTAGGAAAAACTTCTACTAGAAAATCCCCAAACCTAGACGAGGTAGCATCAGGATTGTAATTCACCGGAGAAATTCGCGTAAGAAAATCTTCTCGTCTGTGAGGTTTTAAATATCCAGTGCGAAGATCGATTGTTCCATTGTTGACATTTAACAGAAAATCGTCACAATCAAAGATATCCAGGTTTTTGACACACTTGGGTTCAGCTAATTGCAGCATAGCACTTATTCTCGAAGCGGACTCAGAACGGACAGCATGATTAGCGAGCCGTTTGAATGCTTCGGGATCTTTTTCTTTCACTGCTTCGTCCCGAATGTTTCGAGCTGTTATTGCTGCCAGGTCTCGCAATTTTAACGAGTCGTTATCTTTCTCCCACTTTTTACCGTTATAATATAGCCAACCAAGTTGAGGCACATATGCTATTTCTTCACCATAGGCAGATATTAAACGCTCGGCATTTCCGAGATCTGTAAGTTCAAATCCAGTAATCGAAGAAAATATCTTTTTGGCTTTTTTTGGCTTTTCTTTCGCTTCTTTTTCTTCAAATACATGCTTCAAATCAACAATCGGAAAACCTCGGAACTGCTCCAATGTCCCGCCCTGTTCAACAAAATCCGCCAGATCGCCTTTAGGAGGTGCATCCGGCCATTTTACGGCTACAATTTCCATTTCCATAATTTACACCGTTTCCTTAATCTCTAAATTCAGATTTTCAAGTGCCTGTTTAAAATTGAACATCATGCTGATACCAGGGCGGTCATTATCCGGAGATAACACGATCCGTTTTATTTTATGTTTTCGAAAAAAGCTTTCAATAACGTGTCGATCTGGGATAGCCGGCGCGCCCAACGGAATACCAGCTGCAATTAATCCGAGCTTTAAAGCTGCATCTGTGGCTTTCTCACCTTCGCAAATTACAAGCTCACTAACTTCATCGGGTATATTTTCTGCATTATAGAAATTCAAATCCTTCGGGCTCAACCCGTAGTCACTCGGTTTGGGTTCGAGAAAATATTTTTTCGTTCCGTCGGAATAACTCACACGGATTTTTTTAAAACGACGGGTTCTGTCGACGGTATAAAGTGGCCAGCTCTGTCTTGAAATCTCAACCGGTTTGTTTTCCTCCGGCATCAGATCGCGCATGGAAAGACCAAGAGCCGAAACAATGTTTTCGCACTCGCAACCGGCAAAGCACTTGATCAATATTTTACCATCCTCAACCATTCGAACAGAGAGCGACGGGTTTTTGTCATCATGTGCAGGGCAACAACCCTGCCAGCCGTCCGAGGTTTTCCGGACCTTTTCAACTTTGGATAAAAGTTCTTCAATCGGTATTCTCATTTTTTTGCCCCTCCAATCCATGCTTCCAAATCCTCAACCGCAAAGCGCAAACAAGAAAAAGCCCTCACTGCTCTAAGCTCGCCTGTTTCGGTTAAACGCCGAATTGTAGCACTTGAGACGTTCAAAAATTCAGCTGCTTGATTAACAGTGAGTAGTCGCGGTCTATCCGTATTTCTTTTTATTTCCGGAGTCGGAAAAACAAAATCGCTCAACACTTCCTTCACGGATTCTTTGACCAATAGTCGAAATTGCTCTTCAAACATCTTTGACCTCGAAAAAATCATAGGGCACATTCAAGGACCTGCAAATACGCTCGACGGTTGCAGCTGCGAGCTTTCGTTCACCCTTCAAAAAGTAAAGAATCGACACTCTTGAAACTCCTATTTGCATATTATGCATTACTTATTCTCCTAATAGGGTGCGCAAATACGCACCGCTGCTAGACACAATTGAAAAAAGATAGGAAAAACTTTTCAGAAAAAACCTATCTCATCCAAAAACAAAAAAATTTTCAGGTTGGTTGTTTGCCTCACAGAAACGGTAACAGAGGAAAGGAATTATAAAAAGATAAAGTTTATGAAATCTGAAAAATAATTTTAACAACCTACAATACCCATAGAATCGGCTTAATCTATAAAAGCATGTATTGATAGCTTATGGCGGACAAACGGCAAATAAACCCATTGCGGCGGCTCTGAGAAAGCAGAAAGGTACTGTGAGCCACCCCCACCCGACCTCCGTTAGACACTGCACACGGCTCTATCCCTATATTCCCACTGTAAAATATAGGCTATCACTCTACAGATTAAAATTAGATTCTCTTGATAAATAAATAAGACAAGGGCTAAATGATAACCGGTTATCAATAAGGAAATTTGGGGATATAAAACAGGGTGTCAGTCTCGGTATATTTTAAAAATGGGTTCCAAAATGGGTTCAAGGCGGGTTTTAGACAAAAAAAAAGACCCAGGGTTTCCCCTAAGTCCTTGTATTTATTGGTACAGCCGATGGGATTCGAACCTATGACCTCCTGATCCACAGTCAGGCGCTCTAACCAACTGAGCTACGGCTGCAAAACAACCTCGGACCGTTGAGGTCCGTTTCAAGTTGAGACGAAATACCATCTAGATTTTGGTTTCGCAAGATACTAATCGTTTTTTTGATAATTTTGCTAATCAAATAGCCGTCGTGGTTTTGGATTTACTAAAAAAATTGAAAAAAACGGAGCGTTTGATATCATAGAGCCATCATAATTAGGGCATTCGGCGTGCCTTCTAATAGCGTGAAACGGGCGAAAGAGCTAACTTTCCGCTTAGAATGTAGCCGAGGGGAGTGCTCTCTTGAAAAACTCAAACATTCACTTGTGAGAGGGAAACTATTTAGGTTCAGAAAATAGTGAAGAGCCAATATCAGCTCCCCTTACAATTTTGTTAAAACATATATCAGTAGTATCATTATTAGCTGAAACCAGCACAACGTTTGTTATATTTCCGTTATTGTCGATCTTTACTCTGATTTCTTTGAATAACTTCTTTATTTCCTGTGACTTAGGCACTAAATGCTTAGTGTTTTTTTCGGGTGAAGATATTTCATATGCAGAGTTAATCTCATCAAATCTGCCGGCAGTTAGTGCCGGAAGGTGCTCTGAGAGAATTCGCATAACCGGATCATGAGAAACATCAAATGATTTAGATACGTTGAGATCAGGATAATGAATCCATCCTTTTTTGTTATTCACTACCAAAATAGCTTTAGATGGGAATATTGTTTCCCATCTCAACAAACCTTCGCCTCCAAGGATAACTCTACCCTCTGACTTTAGATCAGATTTTAAAGCATCAATTGTTCTTGTCATTACAAAGTTCGCTTGTAGGGTTGAGGGTTTTGTAGGCGCAGAAGACTTTAGTTCTACAGACACCGAAGGAGGGGGCACTATATCAGCTTGTACTTCAGAAAAAGAAAGCATTATTATCACGAAGGACAAGCTGAAAATGTTTGATAGTTTTGACAAATATTTCATCAACCGTTAAGACGCCCAAGCGTCGATTTGTGTTCAATAGATACTATAAAGAAAATTTCTTTTCAGTATAAATTTGAGCTCTAACAAAGGGAAAGCGTATTAATGGCTGTTTTTTCAATGCTGATTTTTGTTTTTTGGGCTTATCTAGTCGGATCTATAAATTTGACCAAAGTTGCAGTCAGGGTTTTGGGATTGAAGGACCTTAGCGACACTGGAAGCAAAAATCCGGGTGTTACAAATCTATATAGAGCTGCAGGTGCCAAGGTTGCTTTTCCTATTCTTATTATGGAGCTGACAAAAGCTTTTATTGGCTTATATCCTGTTATTTTTTTCGGTGAAGAATCTTTGATTCCATACTTAATTGCTCCGTATGTTTTGGGTTCTATTTTTCCAATATTTCACGCTTTTGAGGGAGGGAAGGGGGTTGCAGCTGTTGTAGGAAGCATGCTTGCCGCAGATTACCGAATAATGTTGTCCGGCGGTTTGGTATTTATCTTGGTATTTGTTTTTACCAGAAAAGTATCACCGAGTTCACTTGCGATGATGCTCAGCTATCCTGTATTTGCGTTTATATATAAAGGATTTGATATTTTATTTGCTATCTGTATTTATTCGGCAGTGATTGTATGCATTACACATCGTGAGAATATCAAACGACTTCTTCGGGGAGAAGAGCCGCTATTGAAGAGAAATAGGTAATCAGTCGGATGCAACGTTTCAATATATTAACATTGTCTATTGCCGCCGGAGCAGCTGAGGTGAGGCGCTATTCTGAATTGTTGGATAGAATTAACGTTTTTCCCGTTATGGACGGTGATACCGGCTCCAATATGTCTGTAACGCTTGAAGGTCTCGTCAGTTCTCTTAAGCAGAATAACAACGATTTATGCTCTTCTATTCCTGAGCTTTTCCGTTCAGCATGCGGTAACTCAGGAATAATCCTGGCACAGTTTTTATCCGGATTTCTTAAACAGCTTTCAAAAAGTCCAAATTATTCTGTGAAAGAATTTGCAGAGTCCTGTGAGGAAGGAAGGAAAAAAGCATATTCCTCAATAATGCATCCCAAAGAAGGAACACTGTTAACTGCAATGACCTGTGTTGCGTCTTTCCTGTCAAAGGAGATCGAATCGTTTGGTATTGATGACTACAATGAACTTTGTAATCAAATGATTTGTACAGTTTTGCAGACACAACAAATGATACCCAAGCTCAGGTCTGCTGCTGTAGTGGATTCCGGAGCTTTGGGATTTTGCCTGTTTGCTTCCGGCTTGATGCTGGCTGCTTGTGCAATTGAAGATCAAGAAGGTTCAATCGCAAAAATTGATGCACTTAACAACGGTTACGGAGGACTTGATCTGTCGAGAATAAAGGACCGAATCTCTTCTGAATACATTTCGACTGCCAAAGCAGATAACTCGGTTGAGAAATATTGTATTAATCTTCTGATAGAATCAAATATTGATAAATCCGTGCTCAGCTTGTTCGGCTCTTTGGGGGACTCGCTTGATGTTGCAACGGAAGAAGGACTTGTTAAACTCCATATTCACGGAAACGACCCCGATGCAATTATAGAGAAAGCAAAACAACTTGGTAATGTTTTGGATAGTAAAATTCAAAATATGCACGAAGCCCTTGTTCGCTATTCGCAGAATGAATCAGATGATGACCGGCCTTTATTTCGCCGTTTTAGAATCGTAACAGACTCATCTGTTTCTTTGGACAGAAAGTTAGCTGCTGAGCTTGGAATACTAATAATCGATAACAACGTTATCGTTAACGAAAAACGATTGAGGGATAGAGATGTTAATTTTGAAGAGCTTTTGTCTGAAATGAAAGCAGGTCAGGTTTTTAAAACTGCCCAGGTAACACCTGAAGATGCTGCTGTGTTCCTGAAAAAAGCTCTTAAATGTTCAGAGCATGTTTGGTATATCGGCGTTGGAAAAGCTTATACCAACACTCAAGAGAGCATCAGTATTGCAGCTTCGTCTATCAACTCAAACAGTATTAGTATTATGGACAGCTGTGCAGCATCCGGACAATTGGGCGTTATATGCTTAGCCGTTCAGCGTTTTGCTGAAACAGCAGAAAGCGCCGAGGATGTAACCCGTTATGCAGCTGAGCAGATCAAAATAGCAAAAGAGTATTTGGTCATCGACAATCTAAAATATCTTGTGAGAAGCGGACGCATTGGAAAAATTAAAGCTGCCTTTGCAACCGCTCTGTCAATTAAACCAATAGTCGGCCACGGGTCTTGCGGTGCTGTAACTATAGCCAAAGCTTACAGTTCGGACTCGGCGGTAAACGAAATATTAAAGATGATATCTGTTCATTCTTTGGATTCTCATTTGTTATCTATTGTAGAATATACTGATAATTTGGAATATGCAAACAGCTTGGTTACTAGACTTCAGGCGGTTCATGGGAACCTAGAGGTTTTATTAGCACCGCTCTCATCTGCCTCGGCTGTGCATATGGGTCCGGGCACCTTTGGCATTTCTATTACACTGATTTAGTTTACCTGCCGCATGTATCTGCCTATTATGTATGATACAACTAATTGTATTGTTTGGCCGGATACATAGTGCAACTGTTATACTTCTTTGTCTTTATCAACATACCAATCACACTCGCCGATATAAAGACATTGATTGACACGGTCGCACCAGGACATGTCTATCATTTCTTCACAAAGTTGTGCACAGGTACTAAGTGAATCTACACAGCTATCACTGATTCCACAATAGAACGGCATATCATTTTCACAATTGGGACAGTACTCGTAGTTAGGATCATAACAGTATCCCAATGACTCGCACATCTTTTGTCCCGGCATACAAAGTCGCTGTTCACAATCCTCCAAGGTGGCGCAAGTACCGTCTGCGCATCTCTCAAGATCATTTGGGCAATTGCCTTCACCGTCAGGCAAGTAACGATAACGCTCAAGCTCTTCGGTTAGTACTGTTTGTCTATCTAACAACCAATTGCGAAGTTCTTTGGCTCTTTCCTCATCACCTCGACGCATCATTTCCAAACCTGATAATGTTGCTACCAGCTCATCTACGAAATTTTCCGGATTTAGTTTGTCAAACTGCACAATCAGCTTTTCACATATTGCGATGGTGTCAGACCAGCATTCATGATCTTTCTGGCAACCGCTTGATATAAAATTTATACCTGTCAGCGGAACATTTGTGTACCATTCCTGTCCGAGGCTGATATCAATTGAGTACGGTGCCCATATCAATCGACCGTCGGAATCACGTTCGATGATTAGATTGTTATTTTGGTTATGGAGAGGATCATCGCCTGTCCAGAGTATCCATGACAGACATTGAAATTCGTGGAATCGTTCCCAGTCTATAAACGGGTCGAGGGCCTTTTTAAAGCCGGTATTTGCGGGAGTTGCCATCAATGTATTTGTCAATTCAATCAGTCGCGTGTTGTCGCAGCTGTTGACTTGGCACCAATAGTCAGGAACACTTTGAGCGATATCATTTTTCATTGGATCGAGAGGTATATCTATGCCCCAATCTCCGCCTAAGTCTCCGGGAAATTCCCACATGTTTGTGCACGTGCCGCCAATTAATGCCTCATTATCGCGACAGAATCTCCGTTTGTACATCTCCATCAGGGTCATTGGAACCCAAACATTGTCTCCCCAAACATTGGAACCGAGAAAAACATGGGTTGAGCGAAGCGCAGGATAGCCGAGTTCACGATATATGCGGTGTGCAATGTTTTCACGAAAGATCGACCCAACCAGAGAGTTGTTAAGACGAAGATGCTCGAATGATCCGATTCGGGTTTCTTTGACAAATTCATTGCTGTCGATGCGGATATTGGGGATTCGCTGACGGTTCCATTGGCGGAATGTGCTTTCACCTACCAGGCTAATCTCTACCTTGCCGTAGTCTGCAACGCTCTGCGTCAGTACGTCTTGAATCAGCAGGTGATCTGCGTATAGCGCGCCGCTCTCACCTGTCAGAGGTGTGTAGATATCTTCGTTCCAACTTCCGTCATCCTTCCACACGTCGTCTTCCATCCAACCCCCGCCTTGTTCTTTCATGTTTAACTCAGTTAGTTGTGCATCACTTACTTGAAGCCAGAAGCGATGACCGGATGTTCCAAATAAATCAAGTTCCTGCTCCTCGGCACTTACATTGACAGTCAATCCCCCTATAGATACGGTTTGGTCGGTGTCATCAGTGTTCTCAGCTTCTTCCGTATCTTCATTACAATTTTTAGAATCGCAGCATTGGTTGTCTGCATTGTGACAGCCGTTAATGGAAGAAATTCCGATAAGCATCATCATGGGTAACAATATTCTTTTGGATTGTTTCATAAGCAGGTTCCTTTCTCTGCGATTCATAAACATCGGAGAACCCAATTTGCATTTAGTATGCCATCTTCTTGTTCGTCAATTTCTTCATGTGATTATAGGCTGTTGTACTTTTTTTTCTGACTGATAATGTCTTGTTTTTCATACAGCAGTTTCCTGTTATTTGAAAAAAATTCCGCCGCCGAAGTTAACGAAATTTAACAGTGCAGCTGATCGTGTTGCATTTAGTCTGACCGGTAAAGATAGCACTTCTCTTTTTTGATCGGTTGTTTATCTTCAATATTGCATATTTGCATGTGTTCGATGTTGTTGTACAATAACAACTGTTTTTGAAATAAGTTAAAGAAAGATTTCGTGCAGGGTTATTTTTTTTTTGAACTCACCGATATTACCGGTTGACGTTCACGAGAGGAGAATCTGATGGCAATCCTAAAAAGCATGTTAAAGGATATTACCGATTTAGAGGGTATCAATGCAGCCGTGGTAGTTAATAGAGACGGCTTCATGATTGAAGGCGTAATTAAAACCGGAACAATTGATGTGGAATATGTAGCAGCTATTATCTCTGCCGGAATCGGTTCTTCTGAGCAGATGGCGAGTCAGTTGGAATTGGGCAGTCTCAATATTACTATGGTCGAATGTGAAAAAGGAGTAGTGGTAGTTGTTCTGCTTGGAGATGATGCTGTCATGGCTGTTGTAACAGATCTCAAAGCCAATTTGGGCAATGTTCGCTATCAATTGAAAAAAAGAATTAGTGACATAAAGGGTGCTCTCTAAAGATAAACAGGAGACAGCCGGGAAGGGAGAACATCGTGAATGACTTGTCCTTAGAAAGGGAATGCCTTCAGCAGGCCATGAATATTGCTCCTGCAATATCCTGCGGTATTGAAGAACTTTTAGGTAGGAGCGCCAATAGTATGACCTTTATGGCCGGCAGAAAACTTGGAAAGCGTTTGTCTGAAACAGCGAAAAGAACGGATGATCTTATTGAGGCTCTTGATGAAACCAAACGTATTTTAAATGACAATAAATGTTTTTGGAATTTTGAACCTTTTAAAATGTCCTCTGAAAAAGACTTAGTAAAAAAGAAAGAAGACGGTTCAACTGAGATATTATTGGTTTTTCGTGATTGCATGATCCGGCAATGCCTGTTTCATTTTGGACACGCTCAACAGGGCTCTCTTTGTTCTATGATGTACGGCTTTTTTTCAGGTGCTTTGGAGAACATAATGGGAAAAAAAGCAACATTATCAATAAAGCACACAGGTGAAAATGCGTGTCTTAAGAATTTAATAATTCGTGACTGACAGAGCTTTGGTTACAACAAGCTGTTGTTGACCTAAATTTGCCATTTTCAAATATAATTATCGGCTTCGCGTTTGGGAGGACTTTGAATGAATGATACAAAAATAACATTAAGCACAGAATGGTTGAGTATTTGTGGGGGATGCCATGCTGCCGTTGCGGATATGCATGTGAAGATAAAAGAAGTTATTAAAGGTGTTGAAATAGTCCGTTCTCCAATGTCAACAGAAACGGATAAAAATGTTTTTCCTAACGCAGATATTGGACTAATTTCAGGGGCTGTCAGAACAGAGAGAGATATTGATTTGGCGAAAAAAATGCGTGCTTCGTGCAAGACCATTGTAGCCTATGGAACATGTGCGGTGTTAGGAGGCATTCCCAAGGTCGCCTTAAATCATTTTAGAAGAGAGACAGTCGGCGGTGTATACAAAAGAAGAACTGCTGCCGAAACCAATTCTTATGCAGCTTGTACTGCTTTATCTGAGTTTGTTCGTCCTTTGGATGAAATAATAAAAATAGATTTGTACCTTACAGGTTGTCCGCCGCATGCCTCATATATCTTTGACGCGTTGCTTTCTTTAACAAAAGGACGTCCGCCAAAAGCAAAACAAGAAACAATTTGTGCCAGATGTAATCGAGCGATGGAAAAAAGAGATACTGTAACTGTGAAAAATTTCTTGGACGGTATTCCGGAGGCGGACGTATGTTTTTTAAGTCAGGGATATTTATGCATGGGCTCTGTTACTTTAGACAGATGCCTTGCACCGTGTCCGTCAAACGGAATGCCCTGCACCGGATGTACCGGACCTACCAAGCAAATACTTACAGAACCGAACAAAGATATAAAAAGTGAACTGGAACTGAGAATGTCTAAATTAACAAAAATAGATAAGATAGAAATGCGTGATGAAATAGAAAAATTTGTTAGAAATAGATATTTGTGTGCAATGGCCGCAGGCTTGATACAAAACAACACCTCATTCTTTGCCGAAAAACAGACTGAAAATATGCAGAGAGTGCAGTAGCCTGCAACTAACGTATTGAAAGGAGCATCTAATGCTGACCATGAGTATTAGGGAAGACGCATGCAGAGGTTGTGAAATGTGCGTTGATATATGTCCGACCAAAGTTGTAACTTTTAATTCCTCATCGCGTAAAGCCGAAGTTAAAAATGTTAACGATTGTATAGCATGTCTTAGTTGTGACTATATTTGTCCGTCCGGAGCCATAACCCACGAAAACTATCACGAGGTTAAAAATTTTTATCGGGATATGGATTTTTGCCTCAGATTTGAGAGGTTTCTATGACACTGTCAAATAGTATAGACGTCAGTGCCGCAGATTATGAGGCGGGTTTTGTTGAGGTAAGTTTTCTTTTGGAGATACTGGCGCAAACAGTGGAAGAAATAATAGGCAATCCTGCTCCTTTGGGAGTTTCTGCCGGTCGAGTTGCGGCTGCAAAAATGGTAACAGATATTAAAGAGAAAGATTTGAAGAATGTGTTGGATACATTATTGCCGTTAATGAAGAACGGATTTGAATATTCTTATTCGCTTGATGATACTTCAGCCAATTTAAAGGTCGGTCACTGTTTGGTACGCGATTTATGCAAAAAACAAAATGAGGAAGTAGGAGGTAAGTTGTGCAAACTTTATCACCACTATCTTGCCGGCATAATGAGCCATCTGCTGACCCGTCAGTCTCGTGTTTTACAAACCTCAGCAGGAGAGGTTTGTGAACTGGAAGTTCAGGCAAAGTAATTGTATTATATAACAAATATGGAAGTGAAATAATGAATGTATCCGGTCTGTTAAACAAAGAAGTGTTGGACTGTCTTTTTGACGGAGCCTATATTGTTGATAGAACACGAAAGATTGTATATTGGAATAAGGCAGCTGAAAAAATTACAGGTTTTTCGTGTGATGAGGTATGCAACAGGCAATGCGGTGATTCCATATTAAAACATGTCAATGATGAAGGTGTTTTAATGTGTACACGAGGATGTCCTCTTCATGAGACTTTAAATGACGAAAAGATAAGAGATTCTAATTTTTTTTTTCATCACAAAAAAGGTTATCGGGTTTCTGTCTCAATAAGGATCGTACCTGTCAGATCAGATGACGGAAATTTCTTCGGAGCGTTGGAGATTTTTAAGGAAAATTTATCGAGTGCATTTCAGCTGGAAAGAATGGCTGAATTGGAGAAAATGGCATACATAGAACATTTGACAGGTTTGCCTAATCGAAGATATTTTATGTCTCAAATTGTTAGTAAACTGGAATCGCTTAAGAGAAACAATTGGCCGTTCGGACTTTTATTAATTGATATAGATCATTTTAAAAGCGTTAACGATGTTTACGGTCATGATGTGGGTGATGCTGTTTTGACCATGGTAGCTTCTACAATAGGTTCTTCTATGCGAGGCTTTGATTTTGCATCGAGGTACGGCGGCGAGGAATTTGCTGTTTTGGTGAGCAATGTTGAAAATAAACATCTCAAAGAAATAGCAGAAAGAATAAGAAGTCTTGTTAGCTTGTCAGCTCTTAGAGAACCGGAAAATATTACAATTTCAGTTTCAATAGGTGCTGCGTATGCCAAATCTGACGATACTGTTGAGGATCTAATCAAGAGAGCAGATGAAAAGCTGTATCAAGCCAAAAATAACGGTTGTAATCAAGTAGCATGTTAGAAACGGATAGAAACGGGGACTGTTCTGAAATGAGATCCCTGATAAGTCACAAATATTGTAAATATATATTCCGCCAAAAATATCCCCAAAATATGTGCCCAAAAATATGTGCCCAAAAATATCCCCAAAAATATGTGCCACAGTCAATGAAAGTTTTTTTTCCGAACTCAACAGATTT
>CAYWLQ010000161.1:0-12723 GCA_964458775.1 uncultured Myxococcales bacterium
TGCTGCTATCGTTAGAGTTCGAAGTCCTCCTTCTTTTAAAGCAATTCCCAGCTCCTCTGTTAAACAATCTGCTCTAATGCTTGACAATGACACTCGTTTTCCCGAATTGACGATGGTTTTTACCAAGAAAAGAATATCCGGATGGTCCGTTACTGCAGCCCCGACAAGGCCTACCCCCAAAGCATCAGAAGGAATTTCAGAAAGGATGTCATCTGCTGAAAAAGGATAAAAAGGAACAGACGGTTTGGTATCTTTTGACATGGTGCAAAAAGCACATCTCCTATTACATCCTCGTGATGCCTCTACCAAAAACAGATTTTTAAACTCTGAGCGAGGAGACCGAACAACTGCTGAAATCGGTTTTATAGGTGATTTGTAGTCAATTTCCGGCACCGATTCTTTTTGAAGTTTTGGCACATATATGGAACTAGAGAGGCGACTTGCATTTTCCAGCAAGCGTTCACGATTTCCATATTCCCTTACCAATAATTTACCAAGAGGTTCCAGCGTGTGATCTGACTGCCCCACAACCACAATGTCTGCAAAGGGTGCGACTAAATGCGGATCCAAAAAGGTCAAAGGACCGCCTATAATTATCAAAGGGTCATTTTCAGAACGATTGCTATAGAAAGCTTCTATATTGGCCGCTTTCAACAATTTAGCTATGCCTAAAAGCTCTTGCTCACATGCTATGGAGAACGCCAGCACCTGCAGATCAGAAACAGGACGTCCCGATTCCAAAGTTAATAGAGGAACATCAGCGTCTTCATTATCATTAAGAAAAAAACGCGAACAGGAAAGATCGTCTATCTTGTTGAAGGTTTTGTATACAAACTGTGCACCAAGAGAAGCAACCGCAACACGATATGACGCAGGATAGCCTACAGCAGCAGCCAAAGCTCCTTGTTTGTAAATAGTGCCTGTTTCATCTCTTAGAATATCCCGACTATTTATCGTGCCTTGCTTCATTAGAAAGTTCTCTCAAAACGTTAAAGTTAGTTTAACAAAGGCTTTCTAATGTTGATAGAAAGCACAAATCGCCTAAACATTTATCATTGCTGAACAATGTTATCCAATAAAATCAAGAGATTATTATTGTTTTAAAATTGGTTAGAAAAACATCAATAACATTTCTGAATTTTTTCAGATCGGGCCTTGTATTAGAGCGCTCTCTTTTGTGAATAGTCCCAAGACGGTTTCGGCAGAACAACTTGTCTTCGTTTTGACGGAATAGGGGGAGGCAATCCGAGTAGAGAAGTAGCAATCACTTTTAGCGATGCTTCATCTACTCCCAGAAATTCAACACCGAATCCGGGTCGTATCCAGTCTGTTTTACGCCGGTGATAATTAACCCTTTTTACTCTGCTCAACAGCCGAAATTCCGGTTGTGAACGAGATAACTCAAAACTGCAAAAGACATATTCTCCTACAGAAGGGAAAAGGTCACTGATAAGATACATCCCGTTAGGACTAATATCAGCGGCAACAAGATCTAACGGTTCTCGCCAATAAGGAGACATAATTTCCGTAGGAACTATAGCGGATCGTCTCATGTTGAAGCGTTTTTGCATAACATACCTCCGTTGTTATAACTGTATTCTATTGTATGTAATTACCCTACATTGTCAAATTTTTTTGGTAGACTACAGCTTGAAGGAAGACTTTTTACGCGTTAAGGTCACTTGAGCAATTTTAATTTGGAGATTTTAAAATGGACAGAAGAACATTTCTCAAAAGCTCCGGTATGTGCGCGGTAGGTTTGGCCGCAGGAATTTCCGGATGCGGGGGAGCGGGAGCCTCCGCAACAACCGCAACTATTGAACAACAGGAGGAAAAAACAATGTCAATCCAACTTCCAAAATTACCCTATGATCTTTCAGCATTGGAGCCGCATCTCAGCGTTGAGAATCTTGAACTTCATTACGGCAAGCATCACAACGCTTATGTTGTAAACCTTAACAAACTGATTGAAGAGGGCAAGGCGGACGGTTCTAAAACCCTTGAAGAGATTATTATGGAAGCCTCGGAGGGGCCTGTTTTCAACAATGCAGCACAGATATGGAATCATACGTTCTATTGGAATTGTATGAAACCCGGAGGCGGCGGCAAACCTGAAGGCGCCTTGGCCGAAGCTATTAACCGCGATTTCGGATCATTTGAAAAATTCAGAGAAGAATTTGTTGCCGCATCGGTATCGCAGTTCGGTTCGGGATGGGGCTGGCTGGTACTAAAAGACAACAAGCTTTCGGTAACCAAGACATCAAACGCTGATCTGCCGATGAAACACGGACAAGTTGCATTGTTGACCTGTGACGTATGGGAACACGCCTACTATCCGACTTATAAAAATCTACGACCTAAGTACGTAGAGGTATTTTTTGATAATCTGATAAATTGGGATTTTGTTGCAAAAAATCTTGCTGACGCGCAATAACCGGTTACTTGTAGTTGCGCCAGCGTCTAATTTTCAGATCTTCTATTGGTATGAGGCTCAAGGCTTCGGCCATTCGCTGTACCGATTGGGCATTGGTCATTAGCGGTACGCCGAAGTCTACTGCTGTTCGCCTAACTATGTAGTCGTTGGTTAGTTCTTCTTCTTGGTAGTCCTTAGGAATATTTATTACCAAATCTATTTTTCTTTCTTTAATATAATCGACTGTGTTGGGCTTCTCGTTTGAGAGCGGCCATTTGAGAACCTCTGCTTCAATGCCTTCTTTGGCCAGAAACGCCGCCGTACCGCCTGTTGCATAAAGTTTAATATTCATTTTGTTAAACTGTTTTACGGCTTCAAGCAATTGGGCTTTGCTCTTTACGGGGCCTGTTGAGAGCAATACTGACTTGATTGGAAATTTATAGCCGACAGAGATGAGAGCTTTTAAATATGCCTCTGCAAAATCCCATCCGAGACAGGCAACTTCTCCTGTCGACGCCATTTCGACTCCAAGAGTCGGATCTGCTCCGGTCAACCTGGTAAATGAGAACTGAGGGGCTTTTACTCCGACATAGTCTAAGTCCAAAAATGACCTTGTCATTTCTTTTACAGGACGACCCATGATAACCTGAGTGGCTGCTTCAATGAAGTTATGTTTTAGTACCTTGGATACGAAGGGAAAGCTTCTTGATGCTCTAAGATTGCACTCTATAACCATTACCTTGTTGTTTTTTGCCATAAACTGAATATTAAAAGGACCGGATATAGATAAAGATTTTGCAACTTTTTCGGTAATACGCCTTATGGCGCGCATGGTTTCTAAATAGGTTCTTTGAGGCGGCAGCACCAAGGTTGCGTCACCGGAGTGAACTCCGGCGTTTTCCACGTGTTCGGATACAGCCCAACAGACTATTTCACCGTCCCTGGCAACTGCATCGACATCGATTTCTTTTGCATCTTCGATGAATTTACTTACCACCACCGGATGGTCCGGTGAAATGTCCGCTGCTTTTTCCAAGAAAGATTTTAACTGATTATCGTTTACGGCAACTGCCATTGCCGCGCCTGATAGAACATAAGAAGGACGAATGAGCACAGGATATCCCACTTTCTCGACGAAAGAATTAATCTCGTCCATTGAAGCGAGTTCTTGCCACGGAGGTTGCATTACTCCCAGCTCATCTAAAAGACTCGAAAAGATATGGCGATTCTCGGCGCGGTCAACATCTTTAGGAGATGTTCCCAAAACACGCATTCCTGCTTTGTAGCACGGCATAGCTAAATTGTTCGGAATCTGACCTCCCATTGAAAGAACTAATCCCAAGGGCCGCTCCTTTTCGTAGATTTCTGCAACAGTTTCAAAAGAAAGCTCATCGAAATACAACCGATCACATTCATCATAGTCGGTGCTTACGGTTTCGGGATTGTGGTTGCACATAATTGTGCGATATCCCAGTTTGTGAAGGGATTGTGCGGTATTGACACAACACCAATCAAACTCCACCGAGCTTCCAATTCTGTAGGCTCCGGGGCCTAAGATAATAACGCCTCCTGATTCCTTAAACTCTACATCGTCGGTATCTCCGTTGTATGTCAGATAGAGATAGTTAGTGGCAGCAGGATATTCGGCGGCCAAGGTATCTATTTGTTTAACAGCAGGATGAAGACCCATTTCATAACGCTTTTGTCTTACATCTTCTTCTGAAGCACCTGATGCTATTGAGATCTGTCGGTCAGAAAAGCCCTTTTGTTTTGCTTCTTTCATCAAGGCTCTATCAATGCCATTGAAACCTGCCGCTATCAGTTTGTTTTCTGTCTTTATTATTCCATCTATCTTTTTGACAAACCAAGGATCAATTTTTGTAATGTCGCAGACTTCATCTGCAGACATGCCCGATTTGAGAGCATCAGACACTGCCCAGATGTGACGCTCAGTGGGATGGGCAAGTTCTTCTCTTAAATCATCAAAAGTAATTCCTTTGTTGCACACTATACCGTTTGCACCTGTTTCAAGCATTCGCAGCGCCTTTTGGAGAGCCTCTTCAAAGCTTCGGCCGATTGACATGACTTCGCCTACAGATTTCATGGCCGATCCGATTTGGTGTTGCGCCCCTTTGAATTTTTTAAGATCCCAACGCGGTGCTTTTACTACAACGTAATCCAGCGAAGGCTCAAAAAACGCGCAGGTAACCTTGGTAACCGAGTTTTTTACTTCATAAAGAGCTTTTCCTATAACCAGTTTGGCAGCCACGAAGGCCAAGGGATATCCCGTTGCTTTTGATGCCAAAGCCGAGCTTCTTGACAGACGAGCGTTTACCTCGATAACCCTATAACCCTCTCCGTTAGGCGAAAGAGCGTATTGAATGTTGCATTCTCCTACAATTCCCAGGTGACGCACAGTTCTAATCGCGATTTCTCTTAGCTGATGATATTCTTCGTTGGTAAGAGTTTGACTTGGAGCCACCACAATGCTTTCACCTGTGTGAATGCCCATTGGGTCCAAATTTTCCATATTACACACGGTTATGCACGAATCATATCGGTCGCGAACAATTTCATATTCTATTTCTTTCCATCCTGAGAGATACTCTTCCACCAAGAGCTGGCCCGTGTGCGCAAAAGCTTTAGTCGCCATTTCTCTCATAACATTTTCGTCCTTGCAGATTCCCGAACCCAAGCCGCCGAGGGCAAAGGCTACGCGAACCATACACGGATATCCGATGGTTTTTCCGGCTGCCAGAGCTTCTTCTACAGAAGCGGTGGGAATGCTTTTCGGCGTTACTACATTTATTTCATTTAATCGGGCTACAAAGCGCTGCCTGTCTTCGGTGTCCAATATTGACTCAATGGGAGCACCCAAAACCTGAATGTTGTGCTTTTGCAAAACGCCCATTTTATACAACTCCACTCCGCAGTTGAGAGCTGTTTGGCCGCCGAAGCCCAGCAAAATGCCGTCGGGTTTTTCAATTTCGATTACCTTTTCGACAAAGCTCGGCAAAACCGGAACAAAGTAAACATCATCGGGTAGGTTTTCGGAGGTTTGAATAGTTGCGATATTGGGATTGATTAAAACAGTTCTGATGCCTTCTTCTTTTAGAGCCTTTATGGCTTGGCTGCCGGAGTAGTCGAACTCTCCTGCTTCGCCGATTTTTAATGCAGAGCTGCCCAAAATTAATGCGGTTTTAATAGTAGTCATTATCGAACCCCCTCTTTAACAAGAGCTGCAAAGTCATCGAATATCCACGCGCTGTCCACTGGTCCGGGAGCTGCTTCGGGATGAAACTGTACGCTCATAAACGGTTTGGAGGTATGTCTTATGCCTTCCACCGAACCGTCGTTGGCATTTTCAAACCATACTTCCCATCCTTTTGGCAGAGAGGATGCTTTAACAGCGTAGCCGTGATTTTGAGAGGTAATTGAGCAGCGTCTCTTGTTTTTATCTTCTACTTTTTCGAGACAAGGCTGATTGTGACCGCGATGGCCGAATTTCAGTTTGTAGGTTTCCGCCCCGGCCGCCAATGAAAGAATTTGGTTTCCCATGCAAATGCCGAAAATCGGTTTTGAAAGTGCTAATGCATGGGAGGTATGTTTTATAGCAGCATGCGCAGTCATAGGGTCACCGGGACCGTTGGCCAAAAACAAACCGTCATACTTAATGTCTAAAAAATAATAATCATGAGGAACAACAACGAGGTTTAAGCCTCGGTTTAAAAGAGAGCGAAGAATATTTGTTTTGCAACCGCAATCCACGACAACTACTGTCGGAGCATTACCAGGATTAATTTGGGTTTTATATTCTTTGACCTCGTTGATGCTGACCTCTGCGATAAGATCCGTAACGTTAGGGTCAAAGAAGGGTACATCTTCATTCTCGGTAACAAGCTTGCCCAACATAGAGCCTTTGTCTCTCAATAGCCTAGTGAGTGCACGTGTATCTATGCCGTGCACAGCCGGGATTTCTTCAGATTTTAGCCATTCGGACAAACTGCGGGTTGCTGTGTAGTGACTGTAAGTGTCTACATACTCAGAAACGATAAGACCGGCAACTTGAATACGTTCGGATTCAAATACCAATGGAAGTCCGTATTCATCTGTTGAGTATGAGGGAACTCCGTAGTTGCCGACAAGAGGGTAGGTGAGATTTAGTATTTGCCCTCTATAAGAAGGGTCTGTAAGGGTTTCAGGGTAACCGACCATTCCTGTGTTAAAAACTACCTCGCCGGCTTGTGCCTTTTCGAAGCCGAAGCTGACACCTTCGAATTCACTGCCGTCTTCGAGTACCAGGCGCATTTTTTTTGCCATCTGAGTCTCCATACCCTGACGGGCTTTGCCGTAAGGGAGCTGCATTGTTTCTAGAACCAAGGCTTTTACACACAATGCCGTGTCATAACAACCGTGAAAGCGACAAGCAGTTCCGAAAAATTGTCGCTTTTTTGAAAGACCTCGATTGTATTGGGTTTTATTGTGCGTCTTTTATGGGAAACCTACGCAATATAGCCAATGCTGTTCTGTAACCGGAGTTTATAACTGACGGATATCCTCCTCCGGGATATATAGAGGATCCTGTCAAATAAAGTCCTTGAATCGGCGTTTCTGCCTTTAGTCGATTCATTCCGGATTGATAAATGTTTTGAGCCGGACCGTATATTGAACCTTCTCGGTGACCGGTATATCGGTTCATGGTTTTTGGCGTTCCGAGCTCTTTTACAATAATATGTTTAGAAAGTTCGGGAATTTGTTTTTCCGCTTTTTTTATTAGAGCTTCGGTTACTTGTGCTTTTTTGTTTTCGTACTCAATTTTTGACAGTCTTTCCCAGTTTGACAAAAGGTCTAGACTGAAAATATTCATAACAGCTTTTCCGTTAGGTGCCAAAGAGCTATCAACAGCTGAATACAACATACAACTGTACATGGTTTGCTCATAGAAACCTTCTCTAATCATGCGAATATTCTCATCATGATCGTAGGTCGGAAACACTGTAAAGCTGTGGATGTTCAGGTTAAGGTCATCCGGAGAGCAATCGAGACCCAAGTATAGCTGAATTGCTGATAGTGAGTTGTCTTGTCTTAATATTTTATTTCTATATTTCTTTTTAAAAGCGGTCTCTTCAATCATCTCGATTACGGTTTCGTAGGCTCCGGCATTGGAGATAACGACGTCAGAGTAAAACAATTCTCCTTCGTCGGTAATTACACCTCCTGCTTTATCATTTGAGACCAAGATGCGAGTAACTTTGGTATTGAGCAGAATTTGTCCGTTGTTATCATTGATCTTTGCTGCCAGGGCGTTTGAGAGTTGTTGGGAGGAGCCTTTGATATAGCCTCCGGCATGTTCCATATATCCCAAACAAACAGCAGAGTAGAGCAGAGATGGTGTTTCAGAAGGCGGAAGACCGAAATACCACCATATGTTTCCGATTACTGCTTTCAGCTCCAAATCCTTTAGGAACCTATCCATCAGTTCTTCTAATGTGGTCATTATCCACTTGGCGAATTGAGGATACTTTGCAGCCATTAGCGGTGATATTGGATCGTCGGAATTGGATTCAAAGGTTAGATCCTCAATTTCCAAGAAGCCTTGGCGAACTGCTTTCATTTGTTCAAAGAGATTTTCAATTCCCTGTTTTTCCGAAGGCCAATTCGAAATTAGGTACTCTTCGAATTTTGACACGCCTTTTTCCATAACAAAGTTGTGTTTTGGGAAAATTATTTTTTGAAAGCTGTCATATGGAATATATTCCACTGAATTCATTATATCTAAATTGTCGAATATACGAAGAACATTGCTGTTTAACGGTCCCATATTGTGAAGAGATGCATCAAAAGTAAAACCTTCCCTTGTAAAAGAGGTTGCGTAACCTCCTGGTTTGTCGTGCTGTTCGATTACAAGCACTCTTTTTTGATGTTGCGCAAGCTTTGCAGCTGCCGTAAGACCTCCAAGTCCTGCGCCTACCACAATGGCATCATATGTATTATCCAGTATTGAGGCGACTCTGGATAAACAAGTACCGCAGCTTCTTCCTGCGCCTGATACTTCTGAAATTAAATTGATATCATTTTTATGTTTTCGATGAGCCGCCCTTATATCAGCACAAGAAACCCCGTTGCAATCGCATACTATGGTGCTTTCGGGCCAGTAGACTGCACCTTTTACGTCTTTAGAAGTTTTTACTCCGGGAAAAAGCAGCGATTCGACTCTCTTGGGAAGCGGAATCTCTGACATGTAGAATCCGCATAGAGAATCAGCATTGAGATCATCCCCTACGAGGCTTGCGCCGACCAGAATATTATCTCTAACTATCAACCGTTTGTAAATTTGAGATACCGGGTTGTAATATACGACACAATTATCTTGGTCTTCGGGCTCGGCTTTGCCCATTGCTACAGCAGCAATACTGCTTTTCAGTTTAACAGACGGTGTTAAACCTTCTGTGTAAGTAATGTTTTCATCTCCGCAAAGAATAGCAGCAAGGCATGAGGCTTGGGCGTAGACAGGTGCAAGCAGTCCGGGTGTTACTCCCTCGAATTCGGCACATTCTCCTATAGCAAAAATACTGTCGTCACTCGTTTTTAGTCGACAATCTACTTTTATACCTCTGCCTATTTCAAGTTCAGCCTGCTTTGCAAGTTCGATTCTGGGTAATATTCCGCAGTTGATAATAAGAGCATCTGTATTAAAAGAAGTACCGTCCCGTTGTTCGGCTGTAAGCCTTCCGTCTTCTAATTGAGTAAGTTTGGTAATGGGGTTTTCTTTATAGATTGTTACGTTTTTCTGCTTTAATAGGCTTTCCAAAACCTTAGCCGGCTCGGATGCAAACTGCTGTTCCATTAGACTATTCATCAGGTGTGAAACTGAGACAGTCTTTCCCATGTCGAGCAAGGCGTCCGCTAACTCCAAACCTAAAATACCGCCTCCCATTACAGTTATGTTTTGCTTATCTTTTATAAAAGCAGATATCTTTTGAGCATCTTTAAGATTTCTTAAAACAAACACTCCGGGAAGACTTGAACCCTTAAATGAAGGAATTATAGCATCTGAACCTGTTGCAAAAACAAGAATATCGTAAGATAGGCAGGTGCCGCAGTTTGATTTAACTGTTTTTGTTGTACGATCAATTTCTGTAACAGTTTGTCCCAAATATGCGGATATTCCATTAGATAAGAACCATTTGGAATCGTTTATCCAAAAACGTTCAACATCTTTTCCTTGAAGAACAGAGGTAAGGCGAATCCTGTCATAGTTGCCGTCCTTCTCATCACCGAAAACACTGATGTTATATTTGGAGGGTGCACGCTTACACAGCTCTTCCGTAAGTTTGCCTGCGGCCATACCGCATCCCACAATAACCAAATTCAATTTGTCTGGCATATTGATTACATCCAATTTAGCCGGGCGCAGTTTTGGTGCGCTATTGTCTTATATGACCGTCGCCCTGTACGATCCATTTGTAGGTGGTCAGCTCTTCGATGCCCATAGGGCCCCTGGCGTGTAGCTTGTCTGTTGAAATGCCGATTTCCGCTCCCAAGCCGTATATTCCGCCGTCCGACAATCGAGTTGCGGCATTGACCATTACAGAAGAACTGTCGACTTTTTTCATAAATTTTTCGGCAGCTGCAATTTCGGAGGTAACAATGGCATCTGTATGCGCTGAGCCGTATTTGTTTATGTGGTCAACAGCTTCATCAATGTTTTTTACTACCTTAACGGCCAATACCAAATCTAAATATTCGGCGTAGTAATCTTCTTCTGTTGCAGGTTTAACCGAATTACCAAAGGCTTTTTGAGTTTTTTCGCAACCCCGAAGCTCAACTCCTGCATTGCTCAAGGCAGAAAGAACGGGTTTTAGATGTGTATCTACAACAGCCTCGTCGATCAGTAGTGTTTCTGTGGCGTTGCATACTGCCGGTCTTTGAGCCTTTCCGTTTACAGCTATTTTTATTGCCATGTCCAAATCAGCAGAACTGTGAATATAGGTATGGCATATTCCTGTATAGTGTTTAAGAACCGGAATGGTGGACTTTTCTACTACCCGTCGGATTAGGCTTTCGCCTCCCCTTGGAATAATAAGGTGTATGTATTTGTCCTGCACCAGCATTTCGTCTACGGCGTTTCTGTCTACAGAGTCTATGTAACCGACAAAACCGGGATCTGCGCCGCAAGCGACCAGCGCATCTTTTACGATTTTGATAAGAGCCATATTGGAGTTTACAGCAGAAGTGCCGCCTCTCAAGACTGTAGCGTTTCCTGACTTGATACATAAGGCGGCAGCCTCAATTGTAACATTGGGTCGAGCCTCATAAATAATACCTATTACACCGATGGGAACTCGCATGCGGCCCACTTTGAAGCCCAGCGGACGAACATTCATGTCATAGATTCTGCCTACAGGATCGGGAAGGGCGATTACTTCTTTGCATGAGGTAATCATACCCTCAATCCTCTTATCATTGAGAGCTAAACGATCGAGAAACGCTTTGGTAAGACCGTCTTTTTCGCCTTGTGCCAGATCTTTTGCATTTTCAGCTGACAAGAAAGCTCTGCGCTCAAAAAGTCCCTGAGCAACGGCTTCGATGATTCTGTTTTTAAGCTCAGTTGTGCCTGTTTCCAAAAAATTTAAATAGGCTTTGTGCGCGGCTTTTGCTATTTCTACTACTTCCATTGTCGTCTCCTAAACGATAATCATATTCGTTCGGTCAATTACTTCATCATAATAGGTTTTACCTAGAATTTCTCGGATTTGCTCGGATTTTTTTCCCATTATTGCTCTAATTTCGCCGGATGAATAATAGGTAATCCCTCTGCCGATAAGTTCGTCTTTTAAATTGGTTATGCCGACAATGGCGCCTTCTGCAAATTCCCCTTCAACTTTAACTATTCCGCTGGGCAACAAACTTCTTTGCTGTAAGGTAACAGCAGCTGCGGCACCGTCATCCACAGTTAGGTTTCCTTTTATTCTGGTATTAAAAGATATCCATTTCTTTTTAGCTTTTGCTCCGGATTTTAAGGGTCTTACAAAAGTTCCCACATCGGCGCCATTAACGATGTCGGCCAACTTGGGATTAAAACCGTCAGCGATAACCACAGCAGTGCCGCTTTCCGAGGAGCGCTTGGCGGCTGTGAGTTTTGACTTCATGCCGCCGAGAGACCAAGCATTGGTTTTGTCCTGAACCAAAGACATAATGCTGTCGTCTATTTTTGTAATATATTTAAGACGTTCTGCGTTTAGATTATCTTTGGGATTGCTGTCGAAAAGACCGTCTGTATCGGTAAACAAAACCAAAAGATCGGCATCTGTTATAAGCGATGTAATAGCTGACAAAGCATCATTATCGCCGAATTTGAGCTCATCTACTGCAATGGTATCGTTCTCGTTTACGATAGGAATCGCTCCGTATTCCAAAAGAGCGCTAAAACAGTTTTTGGCGTGAAGATAACGACGTCGGTCTTCGAGAACTCCGTAAGTAAGCAAAACCTGCCCAATTTTAATACCCTTGGGTTCAAAAATCGCGCTCCAGTCTTGCATCAACAAAGTTTGTCCGATTGCAGCTAAAGCCTGAACTTTTTTAAGTTTGTCCGGTCTTCGCTCAATTGCCAAACTGCTCATACCGAACCCAACGGCACCGGAAGAAACAATAATAATTTCATAGCCGGCTGTCTTTAGAGCAACAATATCATCAACCAACTTGGACATTCTTCCGCGATCGATATCGTTGTGGTGAGAAAGCAGTACCTTGGTACCCAGCTTAATCACTATACGCTTAACATTTTTTATGTAATTTTCTCGTTTCATAAAGGCTCCAAAAAAAACACAAGTGCCGACAACTACGATGGATTCGCCCCCTCGTCAACTGAAAATAAAGAGAGTTGAAGTGGAAGGTTAAATAGAAAACATAGCTTGATTCATATGCAGTTTACCCCTGACGTGGATCAATACGGAATCATTTGGTAATTTTATGATCTGTTTTAAATATGACTTATGATAGGAAAACTGGAAAATATGAGTTGTTGTGCTAAATAGCGAGAGCGTCGAGATAATCTTCGTATTCTTCTAGCTGATCCATTTCGATAACATTAAGGCCGGTGTTGACTATTCCGTCGGCTACCATAATGTCTTCAATAATTTCTTTGGTCTCTGCAATTCCCAGCACCGACGACGCATAGAGAATGTAGGGAGTAAGGTAGCCCATATAGTATTGGTTTTGAACGTGAGTTGCCTGGATTTTTCCTTCGCCCATATATCACTACTGTCCAAAACAAGTTTGGAGTTGAGTAAAAAATATGAAAACGCCCT